>CAMYNE010000147.1 GCA_947259675.1 uncultured Pirellulaceae bacterium | reverse complement strand
TCCAAAGACAGGCCTATGCAACGTTCATTCCTGATAAAGTTTCTTCTCTGGTTATCCTTTGGAGTCCTGGGATTTGTGCCCGGCGCGTTGAGCTTTGAGAAGCCCAACATCATTTTTATAATGGCAGACGATTTGGGATTTGGTGATCTCGGCTGTTACGGTCAGCAGGTCATCAAGACGCCACACCTTGACCAGATGGCTCGCGAAGGGTTGCGGTTTCGCAATTTTTACGCGGGCAATACAGTTTGTGCGCCCTCTCGATGTGTGTTGATGACCGGAAAACACATGGGTCACGCTCACGTTCGTGGCAACGCAGGCAACCGAATCCTGATTCAATCGCTTCGAGACGAAGATGTGACCGTTGCCGAAGTTTTGAAATCGGTTGGCTACCAAACGGCTCTGTGCGGCAAATGGGGATTGGGAGAATCAAGAGATGATCTACCGGACAATCCCGGACTGCCCAACAAACAGGGATTTGATTATTTCTTTGGTTATCAAAGCCAAACCCATGCACACAATTACTATCCCGAGTTCCTCTGGCGTGACGAAAAAAAAGTTCAATTGCGCAATGAAGTCAAACGCAACAAGGCTAGGCCGCGCAGCCAGCTGTTTGTCGGCGGCTATGCCACGAAAAGACTCGACTACAGCCACGATCTGATTCTGGAAGAAGGTTTGAAATTCATTCGCGAACACAAAGCTGGCCCGTTTTTCCTGTATTTGTCTTTGACGATCCCACACGCCAATAATGAGGGCACTGCCGGAACCGGGGATGGCCAGGAAGTCCCGGACTATGGGATCTACAAAGGCGAAAACTGGAAAAACCAGGACAAAGGCCAAGCCGCGATGATCACACGGATGGACGATGGCATTGGCCAGATTCTGGGTTTGTTAAAAAAACTGGAGATCGACGACGACACGATTGTGATGTTCACCAGTGACAATGGCCATCACAACGAAGGCGGTCACGATACCAGTCGCTTCGATCCTAACGGACCATTGCGCGGAATGAAACGTGATCTTTACGAAGGCGGTATTCGTGTACCATTAATCGTGCGTTGGCCTGGCCGCACTCCTGAAAACACTATTTCTGACCACATTGGCTATTTCGGTGACTTGATGCAGACCGTTTGCGAAATCACGGGAGCGGAATCGCCGACAGGTCTTGATTCGATCAGCCTCCTGCCGACGATCACCGGTTGTCCCGAAGATCAAAACCGCCACGATTACCTGTATTGGGAGTTTTACGAACAAGGCGGCAAACAGGCTCTACGGCAAGGTCGTTGGAAAGCCATTCGGATCCCGATGCACACGGGCACGATTGAGTTATACGATTTAGAGAGCGACCTTGGGGAGTCACAAGACGTCTCGGCGGACCATCCGGAATTAGCGAAACGACTTGGGAAGTTGCTCGACGAGGCTCATACGCCGCATCCCAACTGGGAGGCTCGAGGCAAAACGCCCAACCAAAAACCGGAACCGGGTGATGGCGAGATGCGGGAAGCGTTGATGTCAGCCGGCGCGAAATAATGTCGTAGTTATGTAAATAGGATGACTGGTGGGCTGTCATTTCTGAACGGAAAGTTTGTGCTCGGAATCGAAGTTGAGTTCGAGTTCAAACGGGCGAAGTCCAGCGCACGAAAAATCATCCTCAAAAATCGTTGTCGGAAAAGCATCAACTTTTCCATTCCAGTGATCGGCAAGCTGTTTCAGCTTTGGTGAAAGTTCTAGGATCAACTCTTCCGACGCCACGATCTGAGCGATTCTTTTTTGTTCGGCTGAGAGTTCTGGAAGTTCAGGTCGGGAAGCCTGTTCAACGATTGCTCGTGGCGGTTCTTTTTTCTCGCCACATCCCACCAGAACAGAAATCACGATCATCAGAAGAGCAAGTTCGCTTAGGGTACGAGACAATCGATGTTCAAAGCGATTCATGCTATTAAACGCCCTAAGAAAAAACTTCGCGCCTGATTGCGATAGACACCGCGTTTTTTGATGTGAACCCGTAATTCCATCGCCCTAATTCGTTTCCGTTCTGAGTTTTTTCTTGATCACCCGGTTCAGCTTTTTGGTCAACTGTTCGTCGGCAAATGTGTACGAATAGTTGTCGAATTCTTCTCGGAATTCCTGCAAGAATGTGAATGGCTGGTGCGCTTGGGTCAGCACCATCTGGATGTGGCGTTCTTCTGGAAAGAATTTGCCTTTTTCACCCTCCTTGACTCCTGATCTCCATTCAACGATCTCGACGTCCGATTTGGAACCCGAGCAGTCAAACGTAATTCTTGGCACGACCTCATCAATGTTCGCGTCAAGCCTGGTGACCAATTCCAGTGTTCTCGTCTCTCTCATGTCCGATGGCTTCCACGAGATCAGCCGCACCATGTCGAATTTTACGATGTCGCGCCGTACGGCAAAAAAGTAACGCAGCTTGCTCCAGTGCTCCGCCGCGAAATTATTGACTTCTTCCTGGCCGCCGAGCGTAATGAACTTTTGGTTTTTGCCCACATTGTGGATAGCCTGCCGAAATCGTAAAAACCCGCGGTGCTTCTGAAGGTAGATCGAATCAGCTGTCTGTAAGGTGAGCTGTGTCTGTTCGAGCCACGGCAATTTCCCCTCATCCATTTCTGAAGCTCTGATCTCGACGGGCGCAATTGCAGGGTCAAAACGGATGCGCCGTTCCTGTCCCGATTTCATTTCGGAGTCAATTTTTTCAAACGCCCATTGGTTCTCTTCCCGGCTGAACTCAATATGGCCCGAATGGTATGCAATGCCTTGTAAATTTATCATCGCCGCAACTTACCGAGTAAAATGATCCAAACGTGCTCGAACGGTCGAGCCGCAGGCCAGATTGGACATACTTCCAGTATCATTAACCATTATTCCCGACGTCAATCATTTCGTCCAAACTCAATTCAAAAAATCGTCAACTAAGCGTCGTTTACCGCCCTTAAGGTTTTACTAACGAGAACAGTTGAACAATCAACCCTGCCGATTCGAGCGTCAACAAGGACACGGCGGCAAACGTATGTCGAATCGAGCTTTCTTTATCTTAATCAAACTACAATAATTGCCGATTACAGTTCAAAAAATGCGATCGCCAATGAATGTAGCTCAGATCATTGCTGACAAACGCGATGGAAAGACTCTTGAAGACGCCCAGATCGAATACTTGATCGATGGGTTTGCAAACGAACAAATTCCCGATTATCAAATGGCCGCCTTCGCAATGGCGGTTTATTTTAGGGGCATGACGCTCGCAGAGACAACGTCACTCACGCGAAGCATGATTGATTCGGGTGAACGACTGGAATGGCCGGCAGGAAAACCGAAAGTTGACAAACATTCGACGGGAGGCGTCGGTGACAAAGTTTCGATTCCGTTGGCGCCGATGTTGGCTTGCTGTGGAGTGGACGTTCCGATGATTTCGGGACGCGGGCTGGGAGCGACGGGTGGGACGCTCGATAAGCTGGAATCGATTCCCGGTTATCGTTGCGATCTTTCCCTCGGTGAATTTCGAAGTGTTGTCAACTGGAATGGTTGTTCAATCGCAAGTGCCAGCTCTAATCTGGCACCAGCCGACAAGCGGTTTTACGCTTTGCGCGATGTTACCGCTACCGTCCCGTCAATTCCGCTCATCACGGCCAGTATTCTCAGTAAGAAAGTGGCCGAAGGAATCGAAGCTCTGGTGCTGGACGTGAAATGGGGCAGCGGCGCTTTTATGAAAACGCTCGAGGATGCACGCAGCCTGGCAAATTCACTCGTGAACGTCGGCAACCAAATGAGAGTCAAAACGACCGCCGTCATCACGGATATGAATCAACCGCTCGGTCGGATGATTGGAAATGCGGTCGAGGTCGACGAGTCAGTCGAGATTCTTGACGGCAAAGGCCCGGATGACGTGATCGCACTCACAATGGAGTTGGCTTCACGATTGTTAGTTTCCGCCGGCGCAGCGGCGGACCAGCAAAGTGCCAGAATGGATCTCCAACGTTCCATCGACACGGGCGAGGCGTTAGAGAGGCTTGCTGAAATGGTCGCCAGTCAAGGTGGCGATCTCAACGCGAATCGAACTCGAGCCAAATCACATGTGGTGCATTCTTTGGAAGCGGGTTTTGTTACTCGGATCAACGCGCAGCGAATTGGGCTTGCCGTAATCGAAATGGGCGGAGGTCGCAAACAACTGGGTGACAAAATAGACCATTCCGTTGGGATGGAGTTTTTAATTCGTATTGGCGACAAAATCGAAATCGGCCAACCGATTGCGAATCTGTTTTGCGGCGAGAAGGTCGCCAATTATGCTGGTAATCTCGTCAGCAATTCGATTGGGACTGGCCCCACTTCGATTGAGTCCCCCGAGCTAATCGTAGAGACGATTTAATGGATCAAGATTACAGCAAATTGACGCGTCAAGCGATCGAAGCTCGTCAGGCTTCCTACGCACCTTATTCCAATTTCAAAGTTGGAGCTGCGTTGCTTGCGAAAGATGGCACGGTCTTTACCGGCTGTAATGTCGAGAATGCGTCCTATGGACTTTGTATTTGTGCGGAGCGTGCGGCAATTTGTAAAGCCGTTTCCGAAGGGCAACGTGAATTTGAAGCGATTGCCGTTTCAGCCGTTCCGCTGGCGACGCCCTGCGGTGCCTGCCGGCAGTTCATTGTTGAATTCGGGAAAGACATCACCGTCATCAGTGTTAATGCGGAAGATCCAGATGAGACCCGGACTTGGAAGAGTAGTGAGCTGATTCCAGAGAATTTTGAATTGTAGGCCAGAACAAGCGGGCGCAGTTCTGGAGGCACGACTCTTCCCGGAACTGCGCGAGCTTGTTCCGGCCTTTTCGTACGACCGACGCCGGTTTTTACCCTCCCGATCCCCTATTTCAAAACACCGTAAAGCAATCCGGCGATGCAGGCGGTCATGCAGCAAGCTAACATGCCGCCAAGCATGGCTCGCAAACCCAACCGGGCAAGGTCGCTTTTGCGGTTTGGTGCGAGGGGGCCGATCCCGCCAAGTTGAATTCCGATGGCACCGAAGTTTGAAAATCCACACAACGCGTATGTCAAAATGACTTGACATCGTTCGCTGAGCACGACCGGCTGGTTCGTTCCTTCTACGGTTACTTTGCCAGCCAAAATACTGCCTAAGTCGAGATAGGCTACGAATTCGTTGACCACCATTTTAGTCCCGAGCAGACGACCGGAGACAGCGCATTCTTCCGGGTGTATTCCCATCAGCCAGGCGAGCGGCCAAAAAACAACATGGCTGCGATATTGATCGCCAGCTTCATTCCATCGCTTGCGCCGATGGCCGCCGCTTCAATGACGTTGCTAGCCGTTTTCTCAAATTTTGTTTTTACCACACCCAGTGTTTCCGAAGTCTGTGTTTCGGGCTGCAATATTTTGGCGATAACCAAAGCTGCGGGCGCGGAAACGATGGAGGCCGTTACCAGGTGTCCGGCGGAGACTCCCTGCGCAACAAACACCGCCATCAGACCACCGGTAATCGTGGCAAAACCACCGACCATCATGGCGTTTAGTTCGCTTCGCGTCATGTTCGGGATATACGGTCTGACAACCAGCGGGGCCTCGGTGTGGCCCACAAAAATATTGGCAGCGGCCGCGAGACTCTCGCTACCAGATGTACCTAGCGTTTTTTGCATCACCCACGCCATTCCTCTGACAATCGGATGCATGATCCCAACATGATAGAGCACCGACATGAGGGCTGCGAAAAAGATAACGGTGGGCAAGACTCCGAATGTAAATGTCTTCAACAAGAAAATGGGATTCGTCGGATCGCCATCTTCAAGACCGTTTGCCTGGAAAACGAATTTGGCGCCTTCATTCGTCCATTCCAAAATGTAGGCGAAGAACGCGTCGAAGCTATAGAATAAGATCCCCTTGGGAAACCGTCCGTCAAAAGTCCAGCTTTGAGAATTAAACAGAATGGCGCCCAACACCAATTGCAGCCCCATTCCCATGACCACCAGCCGCCAGTTTACTTTCCGCTTGTGCGAACTCATCAGCCACGCGATGCCGATCATCGCCAACAATCCAAACAGGCTGATCAGGTTCAGATAAGACACATTTTTGAAGTAAACTTCGGCAATCATGATTGCTGCTCCGATAGGACCAAACCAAATCAGGCTCGGAAAGAAATTGGCGTCGGATCGTTTAGCCAGTTTGCATGAGCACCCATGCTAGAAAAAAAAGGCTGGATGAACACCTGCCGTCAGCAAAAATCACAGAATTCGGAGCGGAGCCTTCGAGCAAACAAACCTGAAGCGAACTGAATCTCGATCGAGCTGGGGATCGGCGTTCCCAAATGCGGTTCGACTCAAACGTCGTCAGATTCGCCGTCGCCGACTTCTTCACGCGGTTGATTTTCGTTTTTGGGAACGGGCTCTTGGACTTGTGGGATGCCGTGTTTGTCCGATTTTAGAGGTGGCAATTCATAAATGTGCTTTTCGTTGACCAGATAGACTTCGTCCATTTCCGTTTCATCAACGTCCTTCCTGAGCAGTAAATAAATTGCACCAGCCATGCACCAGAACAGGCCATGAATGAAGGCGGCTGCGAGAGTCCGGGCAATTCCGTTCCAGAATCCAATGATCTTACGGCCTAAGCGCAGCGATGAAGAGTTATTCGACTGTCCATTATCCAGATCGCCAATTGGCACTTGAGCAGCCGAGTTAACATCCGTTTGAGTAATCGGATCATCGATGCCTTTGACCACATCAATTCGCCGCACCGAGTCATCGTAACCCTCGACGCCAAATCGGTTTGCGCCCCAGGAAGTCGACCAATAACTCAATTCGACGACGCCGACGGTAACCGTACTGACAATTAACCAGCAAAAACCGCCAAACAGAATTGCGACAAACATATACGAAACGTAGTTGAGTGGTCGCTGAAACGTGTAGGCGAAAGAGCGGGTGACCGCGTCAAACGCGTTTTGGCCTTCGGCGCTAATGCTGGCGACGATCAGTGGCCAGCCAAACATCAGACCCAACAAAAGGAAAGCGATGATGGCCGATGCGGCTAATACCAGGAACCAAAGCACGCCTGCAAGCACAACGCCAAAATCAAAACCGAGTAACAAACCGAACATCGCCAGAGGAATGCACAAAGCCGCAACTCCTGCGAGCGGCATCCCGATCGCGCTGATGCAAACTTTGTACTTGGTACGCGCGAAATCAAATGCGTCATAAGTTCCAACAAGTTCGTCGCGAGTTAATCGGAGGATAGAAATACGTGTAATCGCTGTTCCGGCGAAGGACCAGACGAGCAATGTCCAAACTGCCCCAAAGAACATGTACAGGAATTCACGTGCCGACCAATCGGATCGGAACAAATGTTCAAACGGTTTGATGATGTTACTGAAAACTACTCTCGGTCCACCTACTCCGGCGGCCAACAATTCCAGCGAATTAGCCTCAGGACTGGTTGCTTGAAACACCACTTTGTAAGGGCTGCGCCTGAGCTCCACGAAATCTTTCAACAAGAGATCTTCGGCTTGCATCTCTTCGGTAATGAAAATTGTTTCTCCGATGATCCATCCTATCGGAGTCAAGACAACGCCCATCGTTGCCCAAACCATTACCGATACACCAATCGCAATTGGCAACGTTCTGAAAATGATCGTCCAGGGAAAAAGATCTCGCCAAGAGATTCTATTTACGTTTACTGGTTGCTCAGTCATAGATTGTTCGTCAGTTTTCCGGAATTTCGCGCAAGGAAAAGCTCGCCCATTATAGGAACAGTCGATTGGCAGTTAAACCTGTTGCTGGCACATTAAGGAAAGTGCGAACGAATTTATGATTAACTCTCAGTCAACTCTTCGTCATCATCGACAGTTCCGAATTCACTGTTCTCGTTGCCTTCGATCGGCAATCCATAAGACTCGTTCAGCCAATTGCCAAGGTCAATTTGTTGGCAACGCTTGCTGCAGAACGGCATACAAGTAGTTTCGGAGCGAAGGAAGGCCTTGCCACACTGTGAGCAACGATGGGATGTATCGGCTGAACTATTTGCATTAGGATTTTTGGTTGTCGTTGACTTTATGGCAGAGTACTTCTTATCGGAATTTGAGCTTGAGTCAAACTCGTTTCCATCTGGTGTTGGTTGGTCTGCTTTCATTTTGGTAACGCTTCTCGTCATTGTTTCCTTAGTCATTTTTTTTCGAAAGTTCCTCCAGCCGCTTGTGGGCATCCGCCACAAGGTCCTCGGCCCATTCGGCGCTTTGGTAAAGCTCAATTACGGCCTGGTATGTTTTCAATGCTGCGGCTTTGTCACTTGCGGAAGCGCTGTCCAGGGCCTGTTCGATCTGGCCACGACTGAATGTGACTTCTGTTTTCGCGTCGTTTTCGATTTTGATGACGTAGTTTTTGGCAGCTTTGATACATTCACGATCCGAATCAGAGAGATCGGTTTCGTTAGCGTTGATCGTCAAAAATGCGTGCATCCGCGAAAACGCAGTTGGCGGATCTGAGCTGGCCATATTGGCGATCTCCACGAACATTTTTTCGATTTGCGAAATTTTTGCATTCGCACTATTCAAGCGAAACTGCAGTTTTTTCTTCAATGCAATGGCTTGAGCGATTCTATCGAGTTGTTTCACTTGATCGATTCGTTCATCATCTTGGTACGCATTGATAAACTGCCGTATTTCATCCCGAACCAGATCCGGGGCTCGTTCGCTGGCGGTGATTGTTTCAAATAGCACGTCCGCTGGCTGGGTGCGAAGCGCGTAAAAGATTCCGAACCCGGCTAACAAGACGACCGCAGCCAGCCCGATCATCAAAGGAATCGTTCCCCGGCTGAGTTTGGCTGAATCATCCTGGCCAACGATTCGTTTCCGTTGTAAATCAGTGACTGTATTAAAGTAGTCTACTTGTTTGGGAGTTTCGGATTCAGCTTCGAGCGCACCGCCATCCACGGTCGTATGACGTACTGTTTTCGGCGAATGGCCGGTGTCAGCTTTCTCACCGTGTTTTTCGGTCGTGGGAATCGAACCCGGCTCGTGCATGACGAACGTTTCGTTGGTTGTTTTGGGGTGGTGAGCCGTTTGGGCTTCACTGTAGTTTTTTAGCGTCTGTTCAACTTCGTCGATTTTGCGCAACAGTGCTTGGGCCGTTGGTACTCGGTTATCAGGATTCTTGTCCATCAACTGTCGAATCAGCTGGTCAATCTCGTCAGGCACATCGGGCGCGACGGAACTTACTCGAGGCGGTGGAACCCGCGTCAGATTTCTTAGTGATTCTTCCACCGAGTTGGCTTTGAACGGCGGTTTTCCCGATAGCAACGTGAACAACACGGTTCCCAGGCTGTACAGGTCGCTGCGAATGGTTACCGGTTGTCCTTTGGCTTGTTCGGGACTCATGAAATCCATGGTACCCAACACATTTTCGCCGGTGTTCTGTGAAGTGCCAAAGCTTTTGGCGATCCCAAAGTCCGTAATCTTGTAAATTCCTGTTTCCGAACGCAACAGGTTTCCCGGTTTGAGATCACGATGGATCACGCCGCGATCATGAGCGTGCCTTAACCCTTGCGCGACGTCCTTGGCAATCTTGAGGATTTCGCGCCAGTCGAAACGATGGCCGTCGCGCTGCATTTGAAAAAGACTTTTACCCTCGACAAGTTCCATGGCAAAAAACAAATTGCCTTCTTCCTGTCCGTAGCTGATCAAGCGAACAATATTCGGATGATCGAGTTTGAGCAGTGCTTTGATCTCAGACTCAAACCGGGCACGAAAGTGACTATCGTGGGCGAACGTGGGAGCCAACGCTTTCACAGCACAAACATCACCCGTTTCGCCATGTTCCGCGCGGTACACCGTACCCATGCCGCCTCGACCGACGACATTTTTCAACAGATAGGGGCCAAGTTTTTGTTCGCGCATGAAAACGGGTCAAAGTAGGAGCCAGAGAATCGATAGTTAGTGCAGACCGGCTGACACATTTATTTTAGACTTAAGGCGTTTCAAACCAAAACGGGCCAAACGTCATTCTGTTTCAAAAACTTGACAAGAATTCATAGATTGGACCTGTCAATGCATCCTTCGCGATTTTCGGAAGAAAAACTGCTGAATGACTGCAAAGTCGAACGGACGCGTCGTGGCGGCCCTGGTGGGCAGCATCGGAACAAAGTCGAATCAGCGATCGTAATCACACACCTGCCGACAGGAATTATTGGCCAAGCCGGCGAAAGACGCAGCCAGCACGCCAATCGAGAAGTTGCGATCGAGCGTCTCCGATTTAACCTGGCAGTCGAATTTCGCCTTCCCGTTATCGAATCGGATTCACCAAGCGAACTTTGGATTTCTCGATCGCGCGGCGGAAAGCTGTCAGTCAGTATTTCACACGAAGATTTTCCCGGAATCTTATCTGAGGCGTTGGACTGTATCTCTGCCCACGATTTCGAAGTTGGGGAAGCCGCTAAATGGTTGGGCATTTCGACATCGCAACTGGTCAAGTTGCTCAAACAACACCGTCCGGCATTTGAGTTCGTGAACCGGCAACGCCACAAATCCGGGCTGGGAAAACTAAAGTGAGCCGGTAATGACTTCCTGGGTTGGCTTGACAATTGTGTCGGTGGCAGAACACGGCCAGATCAGGATTCGGTTACGTCTCGAGCGACGGCAAAAATCAGGCCTTCATCAGGAATCGATTTCGCGGTCCACTCAAATTCAAGGTAGTTTCCGGCTGCCGTCAAGTATCGATTGCGAAACCTGATCACAGGTTTTCCTTCATCCAGCTGAGACATCGCGGCGATTGTCTTTTGATGGTCATCAGGGTGCACGAAATCCATAAACGGTCGGGCCAATAATTCCTGATCGTTATATCCCAAGACCCTCGAAAAATTCGAATTGAGTCGTCGAAAGAAACCGTCCATTCCAGCAATGCAAAACAAGTCGAGCGACAATTCAAAAAAGCGCGACATGTCGCTTTGAAAACGAGCCAGAGCAGCTCCCTGGTACGAGAACATTTCCTGTGAAACTTCTCGTGCATCACGCAGGCGATCCGCCGGTTTGTTCTGCAGGCAGTTGATCGCCAGGCGAATCAGGGTCGGATCGGCGTCACTAAGCATCAATTTTCTGTGGACTGGTATCAAATTGCAAGCCGCCGCTAATTTGTAGACTTCGGTCGTGTTGTCTGCTTCGTGGGGTGGACTGCCTGTCAGGATTTGACACAAACACGCGCCCAATGCAAAAACGTCAGTTCGATAGTCGAGAATTCCGCCCATTACCTGTTCGGGTGCCATGTACGCCAAGGTGCCTCCAACCAACCTGGATGCGTCTTCTTCGCACTTTTTCGACATGCCAACAGATTCGTACTGACCAT
>CAMYNE010000146.1 GCA_947259675.1 uncultured Pirellulaceae bacterium | reverse complement strand
CGGAGGACAGAGCTCGTTTAAACGCGCCTTCTCCGACGATGGGCTCGAACCCAACGTCGTGTTCACTGCCAGGGATGCCGATGTCATCAAGACCTACGTGCGCATGGGCATGGGTGTCGGCGTTGTCGCCAGCATGGCCGCCGATTGTTCAGACAGAACGGACCTTCAGGCTATCGACGCTGCCGGACTTTTCCCGCGCAGTACGACATGGATAGGTTTCCGCAAGGATGCCGTCTTGCGTCGTTACATGACGGAGTTCGTACAGCTGTTTGCGCCGCACGTAGAAGCGAAGCATATCGAGGAAATCCGGCGTTCCGCCTCACAGGACACGATCGACCAGTTATTCCGCGATACCGCCCTGCCAGTTCGCGGCGGCTGCGACGATGGCGCCAACGAGGCCGCTTAGTGAAGTCGTTGGCAAGAACTCAGTAAATACGCACACCGCCGTGACGCTTCCGGCTGCTGTGATCGACCCACCACAGGCCTGCGAGAAATCCGCCAATCAGGCAGACACCAATAGCCGCGCCAACCCAACTCAAAGGCAGGCTGCCCTTGTATCGCTCTCTCATCCCCTGGATGCTGGCATTCTCTGCCTGCAGCGCTGCCGCCTCTGATTCAGCGCCCGCGAGTTTTTCAGTCAGGGCAGCGGCTTCGTCTTTCAGCTCCTGAATCGTCGCAGCGGGGCCCGCAAACGCGCGCTTTGTTTCTTCCAGTTCAGCCGCCAATGCGTCTCGCTCTGCGGCAGTCTCCGCGACAATGAGTTTGGCTGGTTTTTCGTCAACGAGGTAAGCGTCATTTTCATAAATCCAACCCTGGTATGATTCCGTGGCTTCGTTTGTTTCGTCGAATCCAATGTTGACCAGCACGCTCCAAATGTCGTCGTTTTTTCGAGTCCCGCCGTAGCTGACGATAACTCCTGCTTTGCTTTGCTCCACGCCTGGGGTGAGTTTGCCAAGATCCTTGAATTTGAATGTTTCTGTCCTTCCAGGCAAAACGGCGTCGATCGTTGCCGTGAGCGACTCGATGACTTCAATCTGGCGATCAACCAGTTTGATCGGAATCGCAAAATCCAGTTCCGGGATTTGGGGCTGGACAATCCCCGAGACGACCGATTGCTCGTTGGATACCGAGATCTGTTGACCGAATTCGTCAATAATTCTGACATGTTTCATTGCCATGACCACCGAGATGGGTTGAATTCGGGGTTCCCACCGGACGAGCAAATTGATGATGGTGTGACTGTTCGCTGGGTTTTGCAGATTCCGCGAGGCATCGATTCTCGTTGTTTGAATTTCAAAAATACCAGCTTGATCTCGTGGGATGTTGACTTTTGCGACTGGGGCGGCAGCGTTTGGACCGGCTGGGTTCAGCATGGATTTCGGGACAAGACGCAGCTGACCGCGATCACCACTGTACGGTGCGACGGCCAAATTTGCCTGATCCATGACGCGGTTGAGAGCCTTCCAAAACTCGGCGTCTCTCAGGCTGAGGACCAGTTTTTGGTTGAGGAATTCGGGTGGGGCCTGGTCGATCATCGCGACGTCGTTTTTGGTCTGTTTTTTTATTTCGGCCAAGGCTTCTGCGATCGTCATGGTGCCTTTCAACGTAACTCGGGTGGATTTGGTGGCTCCCGCTACCGCCAGTTTTTCCAGCGCTTGACGAACTCGCAACATTCTTTCCTTGGTGTCACTGGAGACTTCGTCTGCCGGAATTTCCAGAAAATCAAGAATAACCGGACCAAGGCTTTTGAGTTCCGCTTCGGCTGCGTCGCGTTCAGAAATCTGCTGAGCTTGAAGTTGATGTTGGAGCAATTCAACTCGTTCCATCAACTGCATTTCGCTCATTTCCTGAGCCGGCGGTGAATCGGGTTCCTGCTTCTGCTTATCCTGATCTGCCGAGTCCGCAGATTCCAAGTCCTGAAACCCTGCCGAGGCCATCGATCGGGATAAATCAAAGACAACCATTCCCAGAAGAAGTGGGAGCAACAACCAAATCGTTCGCATGTCGAGTTCCTGATTAAGTCAAACTTCACTGCCAGTTTAACGCGTTTGCCCGAATAGGTGTAAAAATCCGACTGATTTTGTTTTCATGAGCTAGGTTTTTCAAAGTGTGACTTGAGACTCTTTGGTGCCGAAACATGAATAACCCGTTATTTGTCTTGCAATTCTGTCTGTTCGTCTTGACCTTCATCGTTGGGACAACGAATGCATCTGCCGTCCACGACAATAATGGCGAGGTCACCGTCGAAATCAAGTACAAGGGCAAAAAGTACATTGGCAAACCGATCGCCTGGGACGGCAAAGATTTGGTTTTGTTGAGGCGGGATGGCAGAGTCGCAATTTTGCCGGCCAAAAGCGAAGCGGACATCAAACAGGTCGATGACGATTTCCTGCCGATGTCGAGATCGATGATCCGGAAAAACTTGATCAAGGAGTTTGGCAGCAAATACCAGGTTTCGGTCACGCAGAATTTTATCGTCGTTCATCCCGTCGGCAGTTCTACCAAGTGGGCGCAGCCTTTTGAAACGTTATACCAACGATTTCGACAGTACTTTACAACTCGCAAAATAACGGTCGACGATCCCGAGTTTCCCATGGTCGCGGTCGTGCTGCGAACTCGTGGCGAATTCGATCGGTTTCTGAAGTCGTACCACGACTACCATAAGGACATCCTGGGCTATTACTCACCTCGCAGTAACCGAATCATCACGTTTGATCAGTCAGCGGGACAAGCGAAAGATCAAAGCTGGTTTTTCAATGCGGGCACAATTATTCATGAAGCCACACATCAAACTGCGTTCAATACCGGGATTCATTCACGGTTCGGCCCTGTGCCTCGATGGATTAGCGAGGGTTTAGCAATGATGTTTGAAGCACCGGGCGTTAATAACAGCAATTTTTATTCGCGCCAATCTAAACGAATTAATCGCGACCGACTCATCGCGCTCAAATATTACTACCAAAAAAACAAAGTTGACGGTCGTTGGATGGATATGATTTCCAGTGATAATCTGTTTCGTAAAGACCCTACTTTGGCCTACGCGATGGCTTGGGGGATGACGTTTTACCTGGCCGAAACGCAACCAAGGAACTACATAAGATTTCTCAAGCATGACGCGAAGCGTGCAGATTTTGCAGCTTACGACCGAAGCGACCGCCGCAAAGACTTTGCAAAGTACTTCGGTGCGAATACGACTGATCTCGAAGCGCGCATCAAGGACTTTATCACCAACTTGAAGATTCCTAAAACCTAGTTGGGCAGGGCCATTGTCTCGTTTAACGGCGTGGGTAACGACCCGCGCGGGGCGTTGCCCACCGGTTAAACGATTCGCCGCGGCAAACCCAGGCTCCTTCAGGATGACTGTCCATCCTTCTGCCGAGCCAGAACGACCCAAGTGTTGACTCTAAACCAATCCTTGTTTAACCGCCCAGACGGCTGCCTGGGTCCGGTCATTTACGTCCAACTTTCGGAGGATGTTTTGTACATGCTCTTTAACTGTTTCAACGCTGATCCCAAGTGACTTTCCCACTTCGCGATTACTCAATCCCATCGAAACGTGCTGGAGTACTTGCATCTCCCGATTGGTGAGCGGAATATTGGGATCGCGATTTGCGCCGGAGCGTCGCATTTTGCCGCGCGTCGTTACCAATAGACTGGAATCCGGCGGAGGGCTTCCAGCGGCTGCATTTTTGATCGCCGAAAGAAGGTCTTCTGTCCGTGAAGTCTTCAAAATGTAGTCGTGGCAACCCAATGCGGCTGCTCGGGCAATATGACTTGGATTTTCCAGCGCAGAGTAAACAACGACCTTGGAATCCTGATGCCGTTCTTTCAGTTTTTCAAGCTGTTTTAGGGCATCTTTACCATGCAGCCGTACTTCCATCACGACTAAATCGGGCTGGTGATCTTCGAAAGCGGTTTCTATCTCCTCAGCATCGCTCACAGTTTTTACAACTTCAATACCGTGTTTGCCTAACGCGAACTGAAGACCATTCGAAATCGCCGGATGGTCATCGGCCACTAGAATTCTCAATGGCATTTGTGATCCCGGTTGTTAAATAAGCATCTGCCGTCTCGCAGTGCATAAGGTGGGATATTCGGGTCGTATTCGATGGGGCGGATATACCTACTCAATACCTACTCAATAAATTAGCTTCCCCAGTGCCATCAATCCACCCAAACAAGTGGGATCCTTCGGAAAATCACAAAAACACCTGAATTTGACACGCAAACTGAAATGGCGACCTACATAAGAGGATGACTGTTGCATTTTGTCACCGCTCCAAATTCGAATTCTCATGAAAAAGACGCCAACGGCCAAAAAAACATCAATTCTGATCGTCGATGACGACCGCCATTTACTTCAATCGATGGGCGGCTGGATGGCCGAACAAGGATTCGAGGTTGGGTTGGCTCATGACTGCCAGACGGCCGAAGCGCATTTAGCGCAAAATGAATTTGATTTGGCGTTGGTCGATTTACATCTGGGTGTAGACGATGGTTTTAGCGTCTTAGGGCACTGCAGGAAGCATTACCCGCAAACAATCGTCCTGTTAATGACGGGATACGCGACCGTAGAAACAGGCATCGAAGCCGTACGCGCGGGCGCTTTTGATTTGCTGACGAAGCCACTTATCGATGAAGAGATCCTGATCGCGATCGATCGGGCTTTGTCGCAACAACTGGTAATCGAAGAAAACCAACAACTCAAGGCCCAGTTGGATAGTCGCTTCGGAATGGAGAACATTATCGCCAA
This sequence comes from uncultured Pirellulaceae bacterium, assembly GCA_947259675.1. GTDB lineage: Bacteria > Planctomycetota > Planctomycetia > Pirellulales > Pirellulaceae > Mariniblastus. The sequence continues at coordinate 1,396 of CAMYNE010000146.1, read as the reverse complement.
CGATGCGCGAATGCAAAAGTTATTCGACATCGTCGACAGTGTCGCAAACACGAAGGCAACTGTGCTCGTTACAGGAGAAAGCGGAACCGGGAAATCACTGCTTGCGCGAGCCATTCATCGACGCAGCGATCGGCGCGATGCTCCGTTTATCGAAGTAGCTTGTGGTGCTCTTCCGGAAAACCTGCTGGAAAGCGAGTTGTTTGGGCACGTTGCCGGTGCGTTCACCGGAGCCACCAGCAATAAGGAAGGCAAGTTCAAACAAGCGGACGGCGGTACGATCTTCCTGGATGAGATTGGAACCGCATCACCCGCAATGCAAGTGAAACTGTTACGTGTATTGCAGGAATTGGAGTTTGAACAAGTCGGCGGATCGGAGACATTTCGAGTTAATACTCGCATTATTCTCGCAACCAACGAAAACCTTTCGAAAGCTGTGTCGGAAGGCACATTTCGACAAGATCTCTACTACCGAGTGAATGTCATCAATCTTGAGCTTCCTTCATTGAAAGAACGAGTTACGGATATCCCGGTTCTGGCGAACTACTTCCTGAACAAAGTCTGCGAAGAGACGGGTCGGCAAATTGGTGGTTTCGAGCCCAACGCCATGTCCGCCCTGCAAAACTACAATTGGCCCGGCAATGTTCGCGAACTACAAAACATCGTCGAACGAGCTGTGCTGCTAGGCAAGTCGGACACGATTCAGCTTGCCGATCTTCCCGCCCATATCTCGAATAATGCGATGCCAACACATTCGTTTGTTAGTACCGCCACCGCAGGTCGTCCCCAAACGCTCAAAGAAGCACTGGAAGGACCCGAACGCCAAATCATCCTGCAAGTGCTCCGCCAAAACAACTGGAATCGAAACGAGACCGCAGATCAACTCGGCGTTAATCGAACCACGCTCTACAAAAAGATGAAAAAGCTGGGTTTGGACGATCCGAACTTGGCTGCCTCGGACCGGTAGCCGGAAGCAATCGGTGCATGGGCAATGGCCAGCCCGTTAAAGCTCTGTTCCGATCAGGCAATTACTTTCCGCGCTTGCAATAACAACGTTAACGAGCGAACTCTCTTTAACGTTGGAGCCTGGAAGTCGAATCTGCGCGTAGCGACACGAGGTGCCGGATGCTTCGCCCAATTCGTTTTTCTCAACCATGAGTTGCAATTGCTCGCCCACAAGGCTCTTGAAATAGCGGTCACGCAATTCCGCTTCCAACGTTGCGAGTTCTTTTCCACGAGCTGATTTTACATGTTTTTCAATCTGATTCTCCATCTTGGCCGCAGGTGTCCCCTGCCGCGGACTGAACGGAAACAGATGGATTTTTGAAAATCCGATTTGCCGGCAGGCATCCAGCGACTGTTTAAAGTCTGCATCCGTTTCACCGGGAAATCCAACAAT
>CAMYNE010000145.1 GCA_947259675.1 uncultured Pirellulaceae bacterium | reverse complement strand
CCTCGGCGCCGTCATTGCCGCAGCCATCAACTGGGCAATCTATCGCTGGGCTTATTTTCGTAAACGGTCAATCAGTCCCTGGCTCAAACCTGACGAAAAAGCCAAACCGCGGAAGTTAACTGATTACGTTCCTGTTTTGGGTTGGTTTGGAGTCCGCCGCGATGCCGATGTTCACGGCAAAGGATTCTGGATCAGACCATTGCTGATCGAACTGGTCTGGATCATCTGTTTGCCACTGTTTTACAACTGGCACGTTGATGGTGGACTTTCCGGTGGAGGCGTGGTGGGTGCGGCCAACGCTGCAACGATAGAAATCTGGTTCTTTGTCCAGACGATCTTGCTCGCTTTACTGACGGTCGCAACGTTTATCGACTTTGACGAGAAGACCATTCCCGACGGAGTAACCGTGACGGGTTTGATTATCGCGCTCTTGGTGGCTGCGTTTGCACCCATGTCGCGGTTGCCGGTTTTGGTAAAAGGCGCGAATAGCTTTTTGCACTTTAATTCGCCATTGGAATTGACGGCCTGGCATCAGGAATCGACCGGATTAATGCTTGCTTTGAGCATTTTCACGATCTGGTATCTGGCTCTGCTTCCCAAAACAATCAACTTCCGGCTCGGTTTCTTCAAAGGGATCAAGATCATGATTGGAAGTGTCGTAAGACCGCGTCGCAAGTCAAAAATTGACATCCGTTCGACGCCGCGCAAACCGTTGTTACTCACCAAAATTTTGACGGCAATCTGGCTTGTCGGCACAATTGCAGTCTTTGTCGCTTGGCAAACGCTGCCAGCCGTAAACAAAACCAGCCTGTTCAGCGCATTCATGGGCATGGCTGCCGGTGGCGGTTTGGTTTGGACCGTCCGCATCATCGCCAGTTCGGTGCTTAATCAAGAAGCGATGGGTTTTGGTGACGTTACCTTGATGTTCATGATCGGCGCCTTTCTTGGCTGGCAACCATCATTACTGGTATTCGGGCTGGCTCCGCTGTCAATGCTGTTGATTGCCTTGGCCTACTTTATCGCAACACGCGACAACCAAATGGCGTTTGGCCCATATCTTTGTCTGAGTTCGCTGATTCTGATTCTGTTTTGGCATCCGATCTGGTCCGCTGTCGAACTGAGCTTTTTCGGGATCGGGGCAAAACCGTTATTGATTATCGGCGTCGGAGCACTTGTACTCATGGCCGTGATGTTATTTGGAATTCAATGGGTCAAATTCAAATTATTACCGGAAGTTTATGACGAAAAACCTAATCAGAGTTAAAAATTAAGCGTCGTTTTAGCAAGGAAGCAATAATGGTGAAACTTTTTGATTCAGTCTATGACGTGGTCGGTGAAGCGGGCAAAATCAGAAATCGGCCTTACGGAATGATCGATGTTGCCGACGAACAGCTCGTAGCAATTCAGTTACGCCCTTGGCCAAAGCTGGTTTCAGGAATCGAGACGAAATGGGCAGATGGTTGGGGCAAGAAACGCAGCCGAAAAAATCAAAGCCAAGTCTATTACAGCCAGCCCATCGCACATCGCAACTATCTCACGCTTTCATACGCCGTGACCACGTTGCAGACTTCATGGACGACGCTGTCACTCTCCCTTGCTTTGCTAGATTACGTAGCCTGCCTCAAAGGCTCGGACGCGATTCTAACCGAAGTCTCCAACAGTCGAATCTCTGATCGGTTGATGCGAAGGCTGGGCTACGAGCCGCATTTAATGGAAAGCAAGAAACGTCATTGGATTAAGCGTTTTTATGGGGAATACGCTGACAACCGATTGCTGAAACATAAATTGGGAATCTCATTCAGGTCTCCTGAAGCGGTCGCCAGCAAGAGTGCATAGGCTAGCACTTCGGGGCCCAGTCTTGTTGGCGCGATGCACGCCGAATCAAGTTGGCGACCCATTTCGATTGATGTTTACCGCCAAAAGACTGCTTGCTAGAGTTCGCGGCGAAAATGAAGTGGATTTCTCCGCCCACAGTCCAAATGACAAATGACGCGCCCCCTCAAGTCATGAATTACTGTACGAAGCTAATCGTCTTAACGACCATTTTGATAACGCCCATTGCGGGTTGCCAACAGCCGGTTTCCAACCAGGGTCCTCGCCAAGCGCTTTTTGACTTTAGTCGCCCACGTCTTTTTGGTGGCAACCAATCTCAACTAGCGTCGAATTCTCAACCGACCCAGATTCAGACGCGTACGCCTCAAGAGTATCAAGCTTACTCGAATCTATCGACACAAATAAACGACCTGAACCAGCGTGTTGGTGCGTTCGATATTGACAACCAGCAGTTGCACACGGAAATCGCCGGACTCAAACAAAAACTTCAACTTGCCAACGAATACAATCTTCAACTCAAACAACAACTCTCCGACAACGCCAGCCGCTTCCAACAATTTCAGATTGAGAAGTCGGCAACCGAACAACAACTTGCGGCCAGCCAACTCATGCTTCAGCAGCTTGGCGGGCAAACAAATCTGCAATCGACTCAGTTTGCCCAACAGCAACAACAGTTTCAAAACCAACAGCGTGAACAATTCGCTCAATTCGGCGGCGCCGCTCCGACTCGTCTGGCTGGCACGGCGACAGTCCGGGCAAACAACAGCCTTTTGAACCGGCTAAACCAAATTCAAATTCCTGGTAGCCAAGCCAGGATGGATGGCGATGTAATTCGAATTGAATTCCCATCCGACCAGATTTTTGTTCCGGGTACTTACCAGATTCAACCGGCGCAGGCACCCTTATTCCAAAACCTGGTCACGACCATTCGCCAGAGTTTTCCAAGTCAGATTATTGGCGTCGAAGCTCACTGGGATAACACACCGCTTGCTCCAGCCGGCACAACTCATCATCAACTGACTGCAACTCAAGCTCTCGCGATTTTTGACAACCTGGTTCGATTGGGTCTGGCACCTGACCAACTGTTTACGATGGCAATGGGCAGCAACCGCCCGCGTCACCCACAAGGAACTCGCGGTGGGATCAGTCCCAATCGTCGCATCGAGATTGTGATCTATCCAGAAGCCTACGACAGCTCGGGTACTCCTTAGATCCGGGTACTCTTAATCCTGGTCGTAACTAAGACTATGATTAGGATTGTGATTTCCTCTCCTCGATTGAGCTGTCGTTTGAGGTTTCCAGCTCTTTTCTTGACATCTGGCGTTTTCCGACAGGTTTTCAACTGGATTGCGCAGAGCAATTGGGCCGAATCGGCGAGTTTTCTCGAATCTCCAAATCGCTAACCGAGATCCATTTGGCGTTTTTCGTCGGAATTCTCACGAAACGCCCCAACACACATCTCATTTCGTCCGACTCGCAGTCTAATAGCAATTTTTTGCTTGCAATTCTCGTCCATTTGGCATAAATGTAGTTTTGTCCACTAATGTTCATTTTTAAACCTTTTCGGTCGATGCTTGACCAAAGGTGTCAAACGGACCGATTCGAATTCGAAAGGTGGGAGTCGAGGTCGGAGGCCGGAAGTCGGAAAGTCGGGTTTCGGCCCGAAGGGCCGGCCCTATGTCACCCAAGGCAACGCCGGCAACGCCCTGGGAAAAGTTTGTAACAAAACAAAGCCCCAACGGGGCGGCCCTAACCGAAAACAGGTTCAGCTTTGGATAGCACCGTGATTACAACTGCTCGCGAAAACCTGATTCAACAACTCCAACACAAAATTCATCGGCTGGAAACAATCAGTCGAGTTGATGATGGTAGCGTTGTGTCAAGCGGTTGTGCAGCTATCAACCAGATCCTTCCTGAAGACGGATACAAGCGAGGTACTTTAATCGAGTGGTTCACTCCCAATTCTCACAACGCTCAGTCGCGCCATCACAGCGGGGGTTACGGCGCTGACTTCCTGTCGTTGCTCACCGCCCAAAAAGCCTGTGCCGATGGCGGAGCACTGGTCGTGATTGATCCCGATCGTCAGTTTTATCCACCCGCAGCCGCGGCACTGGGCATCAACAGTGGCAACTTGATCATCTTGCGTTCTACAAACGCACTCGATTCAACTCACGATGAAAACCAGAACGATCTTTACTGGGCTATCGATCAGGCGCTGCGCTGCCCGGCGGTTGCCGCAGTCTGGGGGCCGCTCGGTTGGATCGGCGAACGCTGGTTCAGACGCTTTCAACTTTCGGCCGAATCCAGCGGAACGTTGGGGTTGTTTGTGCGACCTGCCAGTGCACTGAATCAACCCAGCTGGGCCGAAGTGCAATGGGAGTTTACCAATGCGGAATGCGGAATGAATTCAAATGCGGAATGCGGAATGCGGAATGCGGAATTTTGCTCGGTCGACATTCCGCACTCCGCATTCCGCATTCCGCATTCGCGCAGCCTGCGGCTTCGCCTGCTTCGCTGCCGAGGCACTTTGACGGGCCAAACGATTGACTTGGAAATCAACACCATCACAGGGAGCGTGTGCGAATCGACTCGCACGCGACGTGATTATGAACGACAACCTTTGCACCAACACCGAACCTCAGAAAAGGGTCCTCTGTCTGTGGCTGCCCAACTGGCCCATTCAAAGACTCGTCGTCTCACAAAAAGAGCTTAAACGACAACGTGTGGTGCTATTCACTCAACACCCCACACGTGGACAACGGGTATCGGCCGTCTCTCCCCTCGCCGCTCGCGACGGCATCCTGATTGACATGCCAATTTCGGAAGCGAAATCTCTTCTGAAGAGATCAAGGAGCCAATCCCCGAAAAGTCACCAGGGATCAAACTCGAACGCCCAATTCCATATCTTTGAACATGACCGCTCCGCCGATCAGGCCGCCATCGAAGAACTGGCTGATACACTTTGCGAATTCAGCCCCATTATCGGGATCGAACAAACCGACTGGCCCAGTTCGATCTTTCTTGATGTAACCGGACTGGCTCACCTGTTCGGAAACGAAAACCAACTCGCCCTGGGAGTCGAAAAGCATTGCCAAGGCTTGGGCTACCTGACTCGAGTCGCCATTGCCAATACCATCGGGTTGACCTGGGGCGTCGCCCGATTTTGGGCTGCTGAAAACGATCAACAGAATCCTGTGATCGTCTTGCAAGCCGAGAAACCACCGAACCCACCCGGTAAACCTCCTAACGAACAGGCTGCCAACACAACTTTGAGTCACTTACCCATTGAAGCGTTGAGACTCAGCGAATCGACAACGGAAACACTGGGCCAACTCGGCATCAACTGGGTCAGCCAACTCTTTCAGCTTTCGCGAACCGACCTGGCAACACGGTTTGGAGATGAAATTAATCGTCGCATCGATCAGGCTACCGGAAAAATCGAAGAACCGATTGCGGCTCGCCAGCAACCACCCGAATTTCAAGCGGAACAGCTGCTTGATTTTCCAACCAGCGATCGCGAAACGATTGAGATCATTTTGTCACGATTAATCGCCGTCATCTGCAAACAAATGAAAGCTCGCCAGCAAGGCGCGCTTCAATGGACCGTCAAATTGTTGCTTCAAGCAGACCCTTCCATTGAGTTTCGAGTCAATCTGTTTCAGCCCACTGCCACGGTCACACATGTCATGCAGCTTGTCCAAATGCAGCTTGAACAAATCCTCCAGCCCCACACACGAAAACGCCGCGTCCGAAACACGAAACAAGGCAAATCCCAAACGCCGCGGTTGTACACCACGATCCAAGTCAATGAGATCATCATCAGCGTGACTTCGTGCGTGCTGCTGGTCGAACGACAAAGGCAGCTTTTTGATGAGAACCCACGGCTGGACAAACAGTCGCTTGCCCACCTGATCAATCGCCTCACCAGCAGGCTCGGCCAGCAGAACGTGGTCTACCCAACGCTCCAATCGGGAGCTCAACCTGAATATGCCGTCCGTTTCAAACCGCTGGTTGACCCTCGCAGACGCCGTGGACGCGCGAACGCAAAACCCAAGACGTCTTCGCATGTGATGGCTCGACCGTTAAGGCTGCTGAATCCGGCAATTGAAATTAACGGTGAATCACAAACACCGGGAGGAAACAAAATTGAACGCCCCCCTGCCCTGCTCGTTCACAATCAAATCCCACAAAAAGTCATTCATGCCTGGGGACCCGAACGAATTGAAACCGGTTGGTGGCGAGGCTCAACCATTCGACGCGATTACTGGAGAATCGAAACAGAGACGAATCAGCAGTTTTGGATCTATCGAAATCTGAGGAATCG
>CAMYNE010000144.1 GCA_947259675.1 uncultured Pirellulaceae bacterium | reverse complement strand
TTTCTCAACCTCGTCACCTTCATCAACCAAAACGTCGGCTAGTTTTCCGCCCAGTTCAAATGCAAGATCACTTCGATTACGTGCTCGCACCGTTCCCGTGAATGTCCTCGGCTGTTTGAATGAATTCACTCTGGAAATGGTGGTGACATTAACGGGCAAAGCCGGCGGAGACGGTTCAGTCTGCTCCGCCAATACTCCCTGATCAATCGGAAATTCAATTCGGCCAGTCTGAATCGCCCAAACCAGGATTGAAATGGCCAGCAAAGGCAGGACCCAGACAAGTTGACGTTTCGTCATTTTGCTAACAAAAAAATTGGCGGGACTCGGTTCACTCATTTGAGAATACCTCCCGGCGAATTCTCTTCAGAAGGCTGTCCATGTCAAACTCGGTTGAATGCGGTTTCCAGTTGTGACCATCTAAAAGTGCTGCGGTATGAAAACGGACGATGGCATAGGGGTCTTCAAGCCCCATTTGTTCGAGCGATTCCGATTTCAACATGATCGAATAGGCTCCCGATGTCAGCGACCACAGCCCAAAAACAAGTTCTTCGGGTTTGACGCCTTCAGGCAATTCCAAATCTTCTTGTGCAACCGCATCGCGGACGATTCCCGCGACGACTGACATGCACTGCATTTCGCAGCCCTGGATAACTGCCTGACGTTTTCCAGACGTTTTTTCCCGCACGGAAGGAAGCTGGATAATTTCTTCAAACATAAAAAAGTCAGGAAAGTCACGGACAAACATCTCAGCGGCTTCGCCAATCGCCACCATTCGAAAACGTGACCGGCCTTTAAACTGAGCCGCCTTTTGAAAAAGTTCAACTCGTTTGGCGACGTTCTTGATAGCCAGTGCGATAATGATTTCTTCTTTGCACGAAAAATGGTTGTAGATCGTGCCCTTGGAATATTGGACCGCTTCGGCGATTCGGTCCATGTTCAAACCGTGATAACCCTCGCGCACCACGATTGGCCGGGCGATTTCCAGAATCTGAGCCTCTCGCTCGACAATCTCTTTTTGTTTTGGTGTCAAAATCGACATGCTTCCATTATTGACGAACCGTCAGAAACCACAAGGCATGGTGCTTTTCGTTTGGAAGCCGACCCAGCACTTAGATCCGGAATGACCGAAAAAACGTTCCAAGTAGCCTCTTCTCTGGTTTTTGAACGCGTGTTGACCACACGTGTCATTCAACTCGCGATCCCAATAGTAGCCGAAAGCAACAACGCGATCGGCAAACCTTGGGAGAAGAGACATGTTGATGAGCCAAATCTTAATTGGAATGGGATTTTTATTTGCCGTGGGATTCGCGTTTCAAGTATGAGTTCCGGTAAAACCTGGCTCACCAGTTTAGATTTCAGTCTTTCCAATTATCAGCACACGGACGTTCCATTTGACAGTTAAAGGGTACTGCCAACTACCAACTGCGGACTGCCCACTGGAACAACTGCCGCCTGCCAACTGGAACGCTTGTCTACTGCCAACTAAAACCTTCCTGTGATAGGATTCCCAATTTCCTACTTTAGCCACTTAAGAGGACTGGCCCACGATGGCAGACAACGAACATCCCTGGCAACAACCCATGTCGGACGATCGGTTTGAATTGATGCGAAGAATCCTGGCAGCGCCGAGCCCGATTGGGCTGGAAGCTTCGATGACTCGCGGGATACTGGAACCCCAGCTGCGTTCTTTCATGCCCAAGGACTGGAAAATTCATACGTTCAAGGGGAACGCCGGAATTGTGTTGGATACAGCTCCCGACGATTTGGAAGCTTTCTCGGTGATGGTGATTGGACACGCCGACAAAATCAGAATGCAAGTCCGTAGCATTACCCGGATAATTCTGGCTCTTGGCGAACACTGCGCGGAGGAACGATTGAAGCTCTTGGCGCGATTCACTTTGCTGATCCGAAACTTCGTACGGGCGACGCAGGTATCAAACCCGAAATGCTCTACTTGGAACTTCATATCCACGGCGAAAACAAGAAAGAACAGGTTGAAGCTCTTGGTATACGGCCAGGCGATCCAATTCTTTACGACCGCCCGATTGAGAGGGGGTTTTCTCCGAACACATTCACGGGCGCTTACCTTGACAACGGGCTCGGTTGTTTCGTTACGTCTGAAATTGCCCGGTTGGTCGCAGAATCATCTGGCCTCAAGAACGTTCGTTTCCTCGGTGCAATGGCTTCTCACGAAGAGATTGGCCGTTTCGGTAGCCGGGTTCTTGCAGAACGATTTCGTCCTGACGTCACGATTGCAGTCGATGTCGGGCACGATTTTGTCGCAGCTCCGGGGGTCAGCGACCGTCGATACGAACCGATTGCAATGGGAGCCGGTTATTGCTTGACCCACGGAGCTGTGACCAGCGCGACACTCAACAGTTTGATCACATCCGTTTCGGTGGACAAAGGAATCCCTGTACAACATGAACTTGCCGGACGCGACACGGGCACGGACGCAATGGCCGCTGCCTTGGCAGCGATCGATTCGGCGGCTGCTTCGATCGGTTTTCCGATTCGAAACATGCACACGATTTCTGAATCCGGGCACACGGGAGACGTAGACGCGGCGATCTATGCAATATTTGAAACGCTCAAACATATGGATTCAATGAATGGCGGCAGTGGAATCACTGTCGACGACCTGCGCAGTGGGCATCCCAGACTCGACCAGTCGTCCGCACTGGTTCACCAGCCCGCGCCCGCCGAAGAAAAGTAGGCGTGTGTCTCCGTAGTGCAGAACCAGAACAGCGCGGGGTTCATTCCGGCCTCGCTGCTGTTCGTCAGTTACACCGTATTGGCAGGAAATCCGGCTGAATCTCGAACTGGATGAACGCAATCCTGCGCAAATATCCGCCTCAGAACTTGCCAGTAAAATCGCGTGGTTTTGTTGAATCGATTGCAACGATTATTTTCCCACCTGCCTTGCTCGAATCGTGAATTCGTGTTCGGAATCGCAACCCAAAAGTCGTGCCTCAACATTAAACTAGGCTTGTATGTCAGATTACAAAGCCCGAAAGCCTTCAATGTGTTTCCAATGAAGGAAAGCCGGACGTCTTAACGCCGTTTTCGTCGCTACGACCATAACCAGTTTGCTAGTCGTTTGGCTGATGAATGGCTAACGTCCACGACTCATCCTCTTTCAACCATGCCAAAGCAACTTCAAGTACGAGTCCTTCGATCCTTACAGGAAATCGAACCCATTCAGCATCTGTGGGACAACCTCGCTGCGGGCAATCCTTTTCTGAAGACGAATTGGCTGTTGGCATGGTGGAAGCATTTTGGTCATCAATGCCAACTGCTTGTATTGGTGGTCGCTGACGAAAACGACGAAACAATCGGAATCGCACCGTGGTTCATTGAGCGGAATCTTGTGTGTGGTCGGGTTATCAAATTTCTTGGGTCGGGTCGGGTTTGTAGCGACTATCAAACGATCCTCTGTGCACATAATCGATACGTCGAAGTCGTCAACGAACTCGCCAGATGGTTGGTCCGATCGAATTGCGATCCCACACTTGAGCTTGCAGCATCTGAAAGATGGGATTCGCTGGATTTTGAATGGATCCAAGCGGATGATCCAATTATTAATCGGCTGATCGAAAACCTTCGCGAAAATGGCTGCCTTGCCGTCAGTTGCTCTGAGCCGAATTGTTGGCGGATCTCCATCGCCGACTCCTGGATACGACAAATCGCGCCGCTAAAAAAATCGTATCGTCAAAAACTGAGAATGTTGAATCGCCGATACGTTGATTCTGGAAGAGCCGTCATACGGTTCGCCGACACCGAATCTGAAGTTGACGAGACCATAAACCACTTGATTCAACTTCATCAGCGGCGGCAGGAATCCAAGGGCGAGGTTGGCTGTTTTGAACACGTAAATTTTCAAGACTTTTTGAAAGACACTGCCGATCGGTTTCGGCGACAAGGCAAGCTTGTTTTAGCAGAGACACGAATTGACGGCTTGCTAGCCGCTGCAAGTATCGGCTTTGTTGAAGACAATGTGCACTTTGTTTACCAATGTGGCATGAACCACAAACTGCATAAATTGCAACCGGGCTGGATCATGAACGCCTTCTTAATTCAGCACGGGATTCAAAACGGTTTGACTTCGATTGACTACCTCCGAGGCGACGAGCCTTACAAGCGTTATCTGGGCGGAGTTCCGGTTCAGGGTCATCGCATTAAAGTCACAGTCAATTCTACTTTCGGAAAAATCCGCAACGCACTCTGGCTCGGCGGAGTGGCTGGAGTCTTTAAGAGTTCATCCAAAGACATCACCGTAACAGAGCTGTGACGGTGTTCGTTGAGCAAGGCATTATGGATCATCGGCTCAAAAATTCGGAATTATTTGTAAATCGAATCGATGAAGAACACTTGGGAACATTCCGAATTGGGGAGCTTCAAGTTCGATGAACACATGGGGTCGGAGTATTTACGAACGGCACTCGTGTTTTGGGAATTGGGTATCAGGTCGACGTCACTCCGTTCTCTCCCTAATTGCGTTGAACGGCGGCGCCGATCATTAACCACAAACTTAAGACGATGGAACAAGATGTTAGGATTTTTGAAGTCGCTATTTTCAGGATTCGCTCCGCCAAAACCTGCGGGTCCGCCGAAGCAGATTGCATCGGTTAATGCAGGAACACCACTGATTTCCGACAACGCAACTTGGGTTGATCATGCGGTTGTCGTCACCGTCACTGCGAAAGACACAGTTCGAATTCTTGAGCTTTCCCTAAAAAACTTGGAACAGTGTCTGCTTGGTTTAAAGTTCCAAATGAGCAGTTCAGATGTTGAAGTCGGGGCGTATCCAGAAATGTGGGTGAAAGTCGGAGGGTTTGGAGAAGCATTTTCCAAGGGACTCAACTTCCAGCTCAAGGGCACCAATGACTGGACGACCTGCGAGCTACCGTTCTATTTGAAAAAAGGCCAGCCCGCGACGCTGCTCAAACTGAACGTTGTCTTCGAGGGTGCCGGTTCAATCTTGTTAAAAGACATCGAGCTGCATTCGACCCCGCTTGAATAATGAACTGCTGAGAGAACGAAGTGAAAAACTTCCGAGTACTCCAGATCGATCGTTGACGAGTATTCAAGTAGTTTTTGACAGTGTCGAGCGAGTTTGGTTTAATGAGAAGGCTTACAGCTTGTGCGTTTGTGGTATCGGCTTTAGACGGAAATTCCGGCTACAGCCGGTACTTACGAACTAACAAGCGCACCTTCAAAAATCACGCGCTGTTTTGTGCCTCACAGCCTCGTCGGGATACCACTTGCGAATCAAAAAACTCGCAACAACTGACGCAAACAGCTAAATGGAGGGGATCCATGAATATGTTTCGCAGCATCGCAGCAGTCTTGCTCGGCTGGGCTTTGTTCGCTACGGCGAGCATGGTCATTGTTACGGTTGTCATGGCACAAGAAGGTCCGGTTATCATCGTTTTTGCACTGGTATCGCTGACCATAACTGGCCTGGTCACAGGCCTGCTGGCGGCTTCGATCGCGGGAAGCAATCGACGGATCGTGGGTTACATTCTGGCCGGGCTAGTCGTTTTGGCAACACTTACCAATCTGTTGCTGAACCTGGGCGCCGAACCAGTCTGGTACAAGGTCGGGACATTGGTGTTAACCGCGCCATCAATCTTGTTAATGTGCCTTCGTGCGCCACAAAAAAGCGTTGCAAACTGATTCCAGCGGGACCCTGCTAAGTACCCACTAAATCGGGGTGCCTTAATTGAGGTCGATAGCTGGTGAGGGTACGATATGGGTCATCGATCATTTCACTCAGGATTAGATTATGAATCACAAAGCGTCAACAACACGAACCGATCGTCGAACTTTCTTGAAGTCAACTACCCTGGCTGCCGGTGTTGGCCTTGTCCCGTATTTTCATTGGACGCAGCCTGCATTCGCGAATCGTTCCAGTAACGACCGACCAACGGTCGGATGTATTGGTGTTGGAAGTATGGGAACGGGCGACGCCAAGCATCACAACCGGTTTGGCGACATCATCGCCGTTTGCGATGTCGATTCGCGACACGCTGACAGAGCCAAAAATGACAAGGAAATTGGGAAGGGGAAAGCAGACTCTTATATAGATTATCGAAAAATCCTTGATCGAGACGACATTGAGGTTGTGAGTGTCGTGACACCAGATCATTGGCACATCAAAATTGCGATCGAAGCTTTAGAAGCCGGCAAACATGTCTTTTGCCAAAAGCCTCTGACCTTGACGTTGGAGGAAAACCAACTGATCCGCGCGGCTTGCAAAAAGCACAGTGATCAAGTCTTTCTGGTTGGAACTCAACAGCGGAGCAGCAAAGGCAGATTCATGCGGGCCGTAAACATGGTTCAAAAGGGTCTGCTGGGCGATATCAAGTCGATCAAAGTTGGCATCAATGGCAGTCCGACTGGCGGTCCGTTTCCTGTAGTTGAACCGCCTAAGGAACTTGACTGGGACATGTGGTTGGGGCAGGCGCCCAAAGTCGACTATCGTGAGAAGCGATGTCATTACGAGTTTCGTTGGTGGTACGAATACTCCGGCGGGAAATTCACCGACTGGGGAGCCCATCATGTTGATATTGCAACCTGGGCGATTGCCCAAGACAAAATGGGGATGGGGCCAGTCGAAATTGACGGGACCGACGCCAAGCACCCCGTTGAGTACAAAGATGGCTATCCTCTACAGGACGACTGTTACAATACGTCTCACGATTACTCGGTCAAGTGTAAGTTCGAAAACGGTATTGTTATGGATATTACCAGTCGCGGTGACAACGGGATTCTCTTTGAAGGGACGAAGGGTCGAATGTTTGTCAACCGCGGCAAGATCACCGGCGCGCCGATCGAAGAAAACTGGGACGAAGGCAAATACACCGAAGAAGATCAGATCGCCCTTTATAAAGGCAAACAACACGAAGATCACAAAGCCAACTTTTATCGTTGCATACGAGAAGGTGGACTGCCCGTCTCCGATGTTTTTTCACATGTTCAGGCAATGAATACTTGCCATTTGGCGGCCATCGCAGCTCGACTAGGACGAGTCATCAAATGGGATCCGGAAACTGAACAGATCGTTGGCGATGATCAAGCTGCAGCATTCGCATCCCGGAAACAGCGAGAGGGTTTTGAAATCATGCAAGTCGAAGAGACGGCACTTCGTTAATTGGCGTTTTGTGTGCGAGCCAGATCGAAGCTGACCGCCCGTGTTGCTACCTTAACAAACAAAAAAGGGACGCTCTTAAGCGTCCCTTTTTATACTGAATTCATGCGTCGTTAGTGACGGGCCGGTAAATTAGGCCCTCACAATCAGCAACCGTTATTTGCTGGTTAGTTACAGCCGCAGCCGCAATCGGGGGTGCCGCAGCAGGAACATGGGTCACAACATGGTTTCTTGACGCGCTCAAGTTTTGTCCGAGTCACACAAACCTTTACTCGCTGCAACTTTTTCTTGGTGCGGCCGCATTCGTCAGTGACACAAACTTTGCGCAAGCGACAAACTTCTTTTTGATATTGGACTTTTTGAAATTTCTTCTGACGTGGCTGGCAGCAAGGTGCTGGAGCACAACAATCGCAACAGTCTACAACCGGTGCACAACAACCGCCACAGTCGGTTGCATTCAAGTCTGCCGTGAACAGGCAGCACACACCGCAAACCGCGGCAAGTAAAATTCGATTAAACATTCAGATTCTCCATTTGGAACTTGAGATCGGGCTACAAACGTCTTTGTGCACGACGACTCGCGCATATCTTATCTACAATGCAAGGTCGTTATTACAAAGACAAAAGAATTTTCGAATGGAGGTCGAATTTCAGGAATCATTGAATCAAAAAGCCATACAACCGGCACAAAGCGATTTGCCGGCAGCGTGAAGAAACTCTGCCTTTCGTAAGAAGGCTCAGAATTAGTCGGCCTTCATTTCGCCATTTCGAAGGTCCTAGTCAGTGGCAATGGAGATTCTTCATTTCGCCCCACTCAATTCAGAATGACTTTC
>CAMYNE010000143.1 GCA_947259675.1 uncultured Pirellulaceae bacterium | reverse complement strand
CATCAATTGCGGCCCAATTGGATTCGCGGAATAAATAGATCCAACTACCAATCATCGCCAGGATCCCTGCGACCGCTCCCGCAGCAGTCAGTCGTTTCCAATACAGCGCGGCGATCACCAGTGGGAATAGCGACGCGAAACCGGTAAAGCACCAAATTGCCATCGCGAACACGCTCCGATAACCGAGAAGGCTCAGTCCATAGGTGACAGCCACAATTAACACGATAAAGACTCTTGCGATCACCACTTGTTGTTTATCCGTAAATCGGTCTTTACCCGCATAATGGGCCACAATGTCGTTGCTGAAAATAGAGCCGATACACAAAAACTGACTATCGAGCGAACTCATGATCGCCGCCAGGATTCCGATTGAAACTAAGCCACCCAAGAGTGGATCCGTCAGGACTTTCACCAGAAACGGAAGGATCGCATTTTGATTGACAATCCCCTCCGGCGTCATCGGCAAGGGTGGTTTTGGTGGCAGCAGACCGGTAGTTGCCCAGACACCGATCAACACGCATGGGACCCACACGATCATGATGAAGATCGGGTGACAAACTACCGAAAGCTTGAAACTTTTTGCCGATTTGGCCGTCAGCCAGTGTTGAAACAAGTGCGGAAACATGCCTACCGAAAACGGAATCAACATGTAAGTGAAGAACTTGGTCTGCGACATTCCTACCCGAGTTGATTTATCGACGGGAATCGCCTCGCCAATCGTTTGCAAGTTCGCGAGGAGGGTTTCCTGCTTGCCAAGTTTGGTTGCGATGACGACAAATGCAACAAGCCCCAAGACCATGAACACCATTGTTTGCATGGCGTTGGCCCAAGCGGTTCCCCGCATTCCACCAAAGAAAACATAGGTCAACACGACCAGGCATATCACCAGAGAACCGAGCCACGGTGGCACGCCGCCATTGGTTCCGCGCGAGTCCGTTTGAAACCACTCCAGGTCGGGAAACGCGCCTGCGGTGAGCGATTGAATCGTAATCCCGGACGCCATCACTCCGATCAACAGGTAGGGAATCACCAACCCAACCAGAATCGGAAACAACAGCAGCCCGACAAAATCGCTTTGCAGTCGATCGCGGAAATACTGAATTTGAGTCGTGTATCCATGGCGTTGCCCCATTCGCCACAGCTTGATTCCAACCAGGAAAAAACACAGCGAATGAATGACCCCGCTGCTTGACGCCATCATCCCATAAACGCCAATGCCTTGCCTGTAGGATTCACCCGAAGATCCCACAAGCGCGAACGCGGTCATCGTTGTGCCAAACAAACTCATCAACAGCAAGAAGGGTCCAATCGAATGACTGGCCAGCAGATAATCTTTTTTCGTTCCGCGAAAAAGTCGACTTGCGAAAAACCCTAATAACAACAACAGCGCCAGATAGACGGCGATAATCACCAGCTGCGTTTTACCTGCCGGCAGACGATCCGTTGCTGCTCCGGCTGCCTGCGGAGCCTGAGCCAGAAGCATTGCAAGATTCACGATTTTGCCTCCTCGTTGGAAGCGACATTGTCGGTCACGTAATCGTCAGCATCTGCGGGCCAGGCAAAATGACACGCCAAAAACCAGACGACCCCGGCTGCGAGTGACAGACACGCATGATAAAACAGCCCGATTGGCATGAATCCAAACACCAGCGTTTCACTGTTCCAGTTCCAAAAATCCTGATGAATGATCGCCAGAATCAACACCATCAACCAGATCACAGTTTTCATTGATTAGCTTTCGATTACGTTTTTCGACCACCGATTCGTGTGACAGTTTAGACGAGGACTTCAGGATTAACTAGATATACAAGAAGACTGGTATGCCAGAGCCCCGACCCCATTTAACTTTGGAAAAACCGGATGAATTCGGCAGCGCGAATCTTTCGCGAAATAACGAAAAATCGGAAGCCAGAAAAAGCTTAGTGCCGTTCCAGCAACGTAGCCCAGTAGACTCGGTAGTGCCAGAACCGAAGAGGAACTCTTCTGGCCTACCACCTCTGAGAATCATTCAACAATTGCCAACGATTTCCAGAAGCTCGACAGCAGGTAAACCATTGCAATAGATGAGTGCTGTTCGACCGTAACACGTTTCGCCAGGTTTGATGCCGAACGACTGCGCCAGCGCCTGATCGGCAGTAATCCGGTACAACTTCAAAAGCTTGACTTCTCGGAGCACGTTGTGCTCAATCAAAACTCGTCCCAATGGAGTTTTTTGACTTTCAATCTCGGCGCGAACCTCGTCTTCAAGCAAGCTCAAGTCCAAACGCACGATGCCAAACTGCACGACACATCCGTCGGATTGACGTGTCAGCAGAATTTTTCTTGAATAGGAATCCCCTTCGACTAACGTTTTCAGGACACGAACATCAACCGGCGAACCGTGATGCTTTTCAACCGTCACCGTCATATGGTGATCGTGTGCCAATAATCCTTGTTCGCAAGACGGCATATCTGCAGACGCAACTTCCTCGAATTGCCCTAATTCGGCTGGTTCACTGAAGAACAGCCCAATTAGCAGTTCAAGCTCAACATCGGCTGGGTTTGTGTGATTCAAGACAAAAGACCTTGGGAAACCAAGTCATTCTGAACAAGGAACGAGCGAAGAATCTCTCGCCCCAACTTCAGACGCTTGTATGAGTTTTCAACGATTATTCCAGTTTGAGATCCGGTCCGCCGAGGCGGATTAAAGCTCATTTTGGATGACTTCTGATTCTCCGACCTGTTTTTCATCTACGCCGGCTAAGAAATGATCGGCAGAACCTCTTCGTAACTCAAATCGGTAATGGCGATCGTTGGCTTCACTTCGCAAGTTCGATCAAGCACGGTGTCGACAAGGTAATACATCAACCGCCGAAGCTCTTCCGGTTGGATTTCATCGGCAATTTCCTCTGCCTTGGTCTGGTGTTTGTCGACTAGTTTGTAGGCTTTTTCGAAAACGCCCGCTTCAAAGAAAAGCTGCCGAGCGCGCATCACTCGTCGGTCGGCGTTCATCGTACATTTTTCATCCACCAGCGCAAGTAGTTCGCCACGAAGTTTGCCAGTCAGCCGTTCCAGGGCTAATGCCCAAAGCACCGTTGGTCGTCCACCCAACAGGTCGGCGCCGACCGAACGCTTGTTATGTTCGTCGCGGTCCCAGTCTTTGAGGTCGTTAAGAATCTGGAAAGCGACGCCTAGATTGCGGGCGAAAGTTTTGACGGGCTGCAGATACTCTTCACACGGCCCGGCTAAACGCAGACCGCTGTAAAACGCCGCCTCAAAAGCGGGCGCGGTTTTAAGAGCGTAGACCTTCAGTGCGTCGATGGGTTTGAGCTGTTTGTTGGTGGCGTCGCGCCAAATCAGCTCAGCCCCCTGCCCTTCTGCCAAACGCTGATGGGCATCAGCAAGGTAATCCAGAATATCCACAGCCGTTTCAGCGCCTAATTCCGCTCGATCGCGACTGACCAGCCGATATCCCATTCCGACCAGATAATCGCCGACGTTGATTGCCGTTGGAATGCCGTATTTCTTGTGTAGCGTTTCGTCACCATAACGAAATTGATCGGCGTCTTCGATATCATCATGAACGAGCGACGCTTTGTGAAACGTCTCAATCGACATCGCCGTCCGCAGGATCGCGTCCGAGTATTCATCCACTGCCGCAGCACCGTTACCCAATGTGGCATCGCCACCACTGACGGCGTCGTAAACTGCCATCGTGATGAACGGACGTGAGTGTTTGCCCCCAGCCGACAAAAAGTCGTAAGCAATCGCTTCGGTTGCCGCGATCGGATCGAGCCCGGCAACCCCTTGACCGTTGGATTCCGCTAATGATTTGCCGGTTCGCCGGCGCGGCACGAGTCGCTCAATCGTTTCGGGTTCGAAAAGACTCGCCGCTTTACGAAGCAAGTGAATATAGCTGCGAGTCTCCTGTCGAATCGACTGGTGAGGCACCTGGATCATCTGGTTTACCCAGTCTTCATCGACCGTGGTGTTACGGCAATCACTGGAAAGCA
The DNA here is from genome assembly GCA_947259675.1 of uncultured Pirellulaceae bacterium. Lineage (GTDB taxonomy): Bacteria > Planctomycetota > Planctomycetia > Pirellulales > Pirellulaceae > Mariniblastus. The sequence goes on along the minus strand of CAMYNE010000143.1, from coordinate 2,193 downwards.
GTGGGACCGCCATGCAGGGGATTCCGGCGAGCATAATTTTGTCGATCGCCTTCTCAAGTACATTCAGGCAAGCGACGCCAACGATCGCGTCAACGTGGCCGCTGACGATAATCTTCAGCACGATTGGCGAACCCTCGGCAACCAGAACTTTGTAGCCCAGTTTTTCGGCGGTCGCTCTAAAATCAGCGATACTGCAAGCCCCGCATGTTTTGCAGGCCAAACCAAATTCGTCATAGTCAGCAGGGCAACCCGCCGCGTGTTTCAAACAATGTGGCAACAGAAACAGCCGTCGTTCATGCGGAATCGACTGAATCTGCTCGGTCCAGAATTCACTCGACAAGACCACCATGATCCAGCCCACAAAGCCTTCCGGCAGATCGGAATCTGCGAGGATCTTTCTTGAGATCGCTTCAAGTTGATCTTTGTTGGGAGGCACATTGCGATCAAGCGTTCTCGCAACCTCACGGCATTTCAGCCGCAAATCTTCACGCAGCTGTTTCGTTTTTGGTACAAGTTTGAGATGAGCCGTCTTGCGCCGACGCGAACGACGTTTGGGTTTCGACGAATTTACATTTGTCGTTTCAACCGTCGTTGCCACGTCTGCCTCGGTATTCAATGGAACCGCCAAAGTTGCGTCCTCTCGTTATTGTCGATCGGCATTTGCCGAGTTTATCTCATGGGCTTTCGCCAGTGCCGCCGTCGCAAACACAAGCGGATATAAACGCTCGTGGTACCAGAGTTTGGCAAAATAAAAACCAATCGGCGTTGGCACGTTAATATTTCCCGTTCCAACGGCCGTTAGCAGCCAATCAACACCGTGCTGAGCAGCCGCGACTGAATCCGCTTGATCATGATCCAGCAAAAGTTCCGTGCATAATGCCGTTTCTTCAATACTGCTGGAACCGAGTCGTTCATCATTCCATTCGACCGATGCCCCTCCGCCCCAACCGCCATCTGGATTCTGGCTGTAACACAAATATCTTAAACCAATTTGTGCTTCACGGGTATCGAAAGAGTGCGTATCTCGATATGCGGCAAGCACTTTTGCCGTTCCATAACAGGGATTTACGTCATCTGGAAGGTTTTGGTTCCCAAACCAAAGGGGCAGCCAACTCCCATCAGCCCGTTGGCATTTGTCCAAATACTTCATTCCTGTCGCGATCGCCTTGCGAAGTTTTGGCGAATCAAAGTCGTTTTGCCACGTTTGAAGAGCCCTGATCGCGTGAGCCGTAATATCAGATCCACTCCGATCGAACGGTAATTTTCCCCATCCCCGACAAAAGGTTGGCCACCCTTTGTCCCGGTTTTGTAAGTTGACCAACCAATCCACGCCTTGTTTGGCAGCCGTTTCAATTCTGTGTTTTATCGAATCGTCAAAATCAACGTTTGTTTTGAGCTGATGCAGTGCCAGTAACGCTCCAGGCGAATCGTCGGCATCAGGTACGGCTCCACTCAAATCGGTCCAGCCCCATCCTCCCGGAGCTGCGCCGGTAAACGGGTGGACCTCGGTATTTTGACAGTCGAGTAACCACTCGACGCAGCTCCTCCATTCTTGGGGAGAGCGGTTGAACTCACGGTTGCAACCAGCGACTGCGTTGATGGATAGAGTCGTCACCCAAGTTGCAAGGTTGGTATCAATCGGCCAGCTTCCCTGCTCTTGTCCATCGACGCTGGCTTCTTCATTACGAAATGAATCGAGGATGAAACGAATGGCTTCCTTGACAACGGGATGACTGGCGTTGCCAGATTTGATCAGCCCCATCGCAACAAAGCTGGTCAACGGAACCGCTTCGAGAAATCCGCCCGTCGTTGGCTGCATCTTTCGCAAGACTTTGAGACTTCTCGTAATCGCGGTGCGGCGAATCGTCTTGCGAAGCGGATTCCACGGTGGATCGTTGACGAACTTCGCTTGTCCAATTGCAACGAGCGCCGGAATCGCATAGCTCACCACGGGCAGTTGCATCAAATTGTAAAATCGTTGCGGCACGCAAGCAGCTTCAAACGGCAAGGCCGAGACCTCTCGCCAGGGAACAATACCGGCCATCGCGCAGTTGGCCAGAATGGGAACGGCAAACGACTTGTCTTGGCCATATCGCGCTCGAAGACCATCGATATTACCCTGCTGATCGATGTATTTTTTAGCCCGTTGGATCGATGCGTCGAATTCGTCGGCCCGCTGGGCGGCATGCAAAG
>CAMYNE010000142.1 GCA_947259675.1 uncultured Pirellulaceae bacterium | reverse complement strand
CGAAACAACCAAGCGCAAATTGCCTTCTGAAAGTTCACGTTTGGCTTTTTGATACTGGGTATAAATCTGGCGAAGAAATTTCACCCGATGTCGCAAACTGGCGGGCGATTCCTGGCATGCTAACAGGATGTTCCGCATTTCCACGATCCACTCCTGTCGTTCGGCTGCAGGTTTTTTGGTCTTTTTGTGCTTTGCGATTTTTGCTTTGAGTTCGTCAACGCGAGCGCTGAAATCTTCGATCGTGCGAATCATGGACTCGATGCGTTGAGTCCGCAAACCGAGTTCTTCGATTAGGCGCACTGCACGGCGACGACGGCGGGCCAAATTCGCCCAGGCCGTGCGACGGCGCGTCTTGCTTTGACTTTTCGAAAATGCAATCAAGAAGTCTCGCCGATTCCGTTTGAACAAAACGTCAAGCGTTCTCAGGTTATGCGGAATACGACCGAGAATTTGTTCTTTTTCAAGACGGTCGGTTACGGAAACTTGAACGGTCCGGTCAAAAGGCAATTCGCCTCGATGAACCCGTTTCAGCGTTTTGTAGGCGGATTGGATGACATAATCGCACTCCAATAACTTGGTGCGAAATTCCCGTCGCGTATCTTCGATTTCTTTGGCGAGAGTAATCTCTTGAGTTCGTGTCAAAAGAGGAATCTCACCCATTTGAGTCAGGTACATCCGAACCGGGTCGTCAGACCATGATTCAGATTCATCAATCCCGGGAAGCAGTTCTTCATCACCGGTTTTGGCTGCGACACCGTTTTCATCTCGAGCATCCGGATCAAGTGCCGGAATGTCGTTTTGAACCGCGTCCTGGAACTCGGGAGCGCCAGAACGCGTTATCGTTGTGTCGTTATCAAAATCTGCTGCGAGTAGTGCGTCGTACAATTTCGTACTCCTCGTGCGCCGCTCATTGTTCAAGACAATCTGCGGCGCGGTTTGTCGTATGGGTTAAATAACTATCGAGATCTTTTTGATTTTTGATGACGAGCGTTTCAAATCCGTCATCAGTTCAACCCAAGTCTCGACTGAATGCTCTAAGTCTACCACTTAAATGCGCGTTCCTTCGCCGCGTACGACATTTGGAAAAAGATTCCAATTAGCAAACCAATGCAACTGACCAGACAAGGACTGTTACACATGGATTAAGTTCAAGTTTGAACACCGTACATAATAGTTCGACCCCAAACCAATTCGAAGGTCTAGACAACCATGTAACTCCCGAATAATGCCTTAACGACAGTGTTTGGCGTCTCACGATCATCAACCAAAGTCAAACTATTCCAATTGGATAGTCTTTCCGTGGCGAAAGTGAGTCCTTGGTCAGACCGAGGTGATCAACAGCCCTGTATGTTTGCTTTCCGATTTTTTTCAATGTCCCCCCGCCGGGGTGCTTCTGTGAAGCATGTCGCATGATCGATCAAACTCTGAATTGGAAGACAACGACGGCAGTCAGATCTTCGTGGTCGGGCTGTTGCACAGCGAGAGCGTCAATATGCGGACAGTAAATTGTATATAGGGGCGACCGACGGTCCACCCAGAAAATGGGCTTAAGCGTCGAAAAAATACGGATGAGCAAGTCAAAGCTGTTTAAAACAACACGAATTGGCTACTATTTTCCGCACGAGACTCAAACCTTCGCACGCCAGCGATATCCCTTCGAAACAGGGATGGCGGCATCAACCGCCCAGAAATCGGCCGGCCAATTCATTGTCAACCGGCGGCCACCTATAATCAGATTTTTGCTATGTTGACAAAACAAATTGATTGTCAGTTCGTATTGATCAAAGTGCTTGCAAGCACTGGACAAATTTAGTTCATAAGAGAATCCTATGGCGCGATATCTACTCCCTTGTCCCGATTGCCACGAGACATTTCCGGTTGCCACGCGTCATGCCGGACAGACAATCGAATGTGCTAACTGTCAGTCCGCCGTCGAAATCCCTAAACTCGGCGAACTCAGGCAACTTCCCGAAGAAAGCGAACAACGCACAAGCCAGAGCGGGCCCCGACAGGTTCGGCAATCCCGCTCACGACTGAAAAGCTGGTTATTTTCGGGTGGACTCATGATCGCGGTCCTTTCCGCGGTCGCGGGTATTGCGCTGTTAAACTATGCGAATGGGCTTTACAGCCCCATCTCGGAGTATACCGACTTGATCGAAAAGACATCCAACGAGGAAATCGATACGATGGCTGCAGCTCAAATGTGGGATTGGTGGTCTCGGGCTACGAAAATTGAACTCGGCGAATGGCAAGAAAATCCCGGGGTTGGTTCGAACATCCAAAGTGAGATTCTCACGAGAATAGCCTATTTACTTTTTGGTTTGTCAGCAGTCGGTCTGTTATCTCTGTTGTGTTCGTTCGGCGTCGGCAAGCAGAAATAAGCTGCGCGCCGCGTGGAGCCCATCACTTCACATCCTCCCCGGAAATCGGCTAAGTCCGTTGAAGAATCAGGACAACGTCTTCCACGGTTTCATCCAGTTTGATTGGACGCTCAATTTCATATCGAAAGTCATAGCAGCACGCGATCTCTAAATGCTCCACCGATTCAACGAGTTCCTGGATTTGAGAAACCGTATAGGTTCGAAAGCTGACTTGATCCTGAATCTGAAATTGTTTCGTGGGTGTATAGACGTCATAGGCCATGCCAAACGTCTCATATCGCTCTGGATAGTTCCGTTCGACGAGCCATATTCTGCTGTTCACCGTCAACAAGCCACGTGTCGCTGACCAGCTTTCCGCGTCACAGGTATCGAGCCCTTCGGCTGGTGAAAGATGTAGCCCCAACACATAAATCCCACCCGGCTTAATCGCGCGAGCCACACATTCCAGATGAGACTTTGCCAAGGCGTGTGTATTCAAGTGTCGGAAACTGTTAATCGTGTTGAACGCCGCGTCGACACATGAATCGAGTTCGAAGCAACTCATGTCGCCAACGGTCGCGGTGGGGTCAAAACCGTGGCGAGCCAAGCGTTGATTGCAAAACTGTATCGACTTTCGATTCAAATCGTTGCCTGCCACTTGTAATCCGGCCCTTGCGAATCGGTATAACAGACGGCCCGTTCCGCAGGCAGGTTCAAACAGACTATGGACGTCAAATTCGACGTGACGCTGGAAGAGTTGACAAAGAAAATCAAATTCGGCTTTCCAGTCGGATCCATAGACCAAGTCGTAGTACTTGGGAAAGTCGTAGATATCGCCGTCGATCACTGGCAGTGAATTCATCGCTAAAGACTAAACGACCCAGTCTGGACTGAAAACCACTTATTGGGTTTTCTCCTTTTGCCGCCGCACATCATTGGGCGGATCCGGAATGTTCAGCAACTTTCTCAGCGTACGACGAACGTTTTTGAATTTGACGGGTAACTCCAAGTGCGTCCGAATGTCTGAAAAATCAGCTCGATCGAGATACTTTTCCTGTTTCGGACCGACCATCAAGATCGCCGGGACCATTCTTCCAAAATCGTGGGTGGCAAACCGATTAAACGCGTCCAGGGCAGCGGTGCCAAGACCTGCACAACCAAAGATCACGCAATCGGCAGGGCTCTCTTCGGCAGGATCAATGTCATTAAATCGGTTAATCGCCCGGACCGGATCGCCCGTGATCAGGACACGGTATCCCAATTCCTTCAATCGGTCTCGAAGCGAATCCTGAACTTTGATGTTCGATTCGAGCACCATAACCGTCTTGCCAGCGCCTTCGACCTCCCGATGTACCAGTTTCGCATATTCTCGCGCGTGTTTCTCGGAAAGCTCTTTGTCGTATTTAGCCAGGTCGCCCGATTCCGTCGCTGCAATGACGGATTCGATTTCACGTAAAGCCTGAGTCGGAGTTTGAATACGATCTGCAGGATTCAATTCCATCAGTCGGTTGCAAAGAATGACGACTCGATGGGGCAAAGAATCATTATGGTTCGTGAGCGGCACAATCTCTCGATATCGGCGAACTGCAAGTCGTCTAAGTCGTTCGCGTGTTTCCTCCAGAGGCGATACACCGGCTAACATGTGATAGAACATGCAGCCCAAAAAATAGATATCGCTGCGGGGATCATTTCGTGGTGCGTGGGATGCTTTTTCCAGTCCCGCGTAGTCGACCGAACGCGGATTAAATACACCGTCCGCGGTGGTGTCTTCGAATTGTTTGTCGACGGTTGCCAATCCAAAGTCCACCAGCCTCGCATTTCCCGTCGAAGTCAGCAGAACGTTCGATAGTTTCATATCACGGTGCGTGATTCCACTCTCGGCAGCATAGGTTAGTCCAGATGCAAGGTCTCGAAGGATGCTTAGCGCGACGTTGACTTTGAGAGCCTTGTGGGTTCGAACGTAATCTCGAAGGTTTTGGCCTTCGACAAAATCCATCACCATAAAGCTTCGTCCACGATCAACTTCAACTTCATTGATCGGTACGATGTTAGGATGCCGAAGCTTCATTACCATCCTGGCTTCGCGAGTAAATCGATCTCGCGTATCTTCGTCACTGCTATATCGATTGCGTAATACCTTGATCGCCTTGACTTCGCCCGTCTTGCGGTGAACTCCCCGGTACACACGCGCAAAAGTCCCCGCTCCAACCAGATAGAGTACTTTCCAGTTCCCATAAAAATAGCCGCGAGCATGGCCTTCAGTAACGCGTTGAATTTGCCAGTTCGTCAGATCCTCGTGTTTGATCAATGAGCTGACAAGTTGTTCCAACGTCGCTTTGCCACGACCGCCCGCCCGCATCAAGGCACTCTCGATTTCACGCGTTTCCATCAAACGGTAGTCGTGAATCCGTTGAGCCAACTGTTCGGCCGTAAGTTCGCTCATTTTTGGGTCTAGACCTGGGTATTTACGAGGCTTGGAATAGGAATCCCTGCGGTTCGTTCACGAAACCGAAAATTCCGAACAGGGGTGGGAAATCTATCCTATATGGTATTCAAATCGCCATTAAGCGGCAACTTTACCGCTGACCGATACGTGAAATGCGTCAAAACTGGTGATTTATGCCGGGTTGTCGACAAAAAAAAACAGCCAATCGAAAGTGGACGATTGGCTGTTTTGGCGGGGAGACAACCCAGTCGTTTATGATTCAATCTAATGGTTTTCTTCCAACAGGCCTTTGTAATGCTCGCGTTCACGACGAGTTGCATCCAAATCGAACATCAAATATTTCATGTCCATCCTCAGTTGACTGAGTGCTTCTTGAATCAGATTCAAGATTCGGCGACGACGACGAGTATATTCGACGACTCGATTTAATGGTTGGACCAGGTTTTGTCGGTACTCTTCCGGAAGTCGGTCGATTTCTATCATCAAGTCAGTCAAGTCCATTGGCAATTTATCAGTTTTGGTTCGGGTCATTCGATTACTCATTTATTTGGGTCATCAATGGTGTTTTTGTCGAAGGTGAACGATGGAGACTAATGCATGCCCAATGCCAAACGTGCCAATACCGAATTGATTCGCGCGAAAACCCCGTGCTAGCAGGCAAAAATCGGCTTTGGATTGATTTTTGGCCTGCGCGATGGGTGATGTAATTTGGCAACATCATTTGATCTGGAACTGGAGGCCTGATCCTGATAAAAGCCTGCAGACTGTTGAAAACGCGTGCCCAAAACGGGCTGTCCAGTTTTGGCAACATCAATTCAAGCAGAATCGCCGCCCGGACTCGAAAATGCTGCAATAACTCATCATATAAGCTCCTTTCTTTGGAACGGCCGATGGCCCAGTAAGGAATGTGTCAATTCAAATTACACTCGAGCGATTCAATCGTGCTCCGTGCTTTGGCGTTTGCGCCGTTGATCTGTCTTCTCCTTGCTGATCCAACTCAGGCTCAATTTCGCGAGACGTTTGATGCATCTCGGCCGACTTGGGAACTTGCTGAGTGCGATTGTATTGGACCAGAAGTAACCTGGAAGCAACGCCGCAGAAACGACCCGAACACCCAAACCAGTTTTGAACAGATCTATTTCAAGACTGGCCAAGGCTCGAAGATTCTCGTCTTTCAAGACATTCCTCCGAGCTTTGTCATCCCCGAACTCAAGCCGTCTCTGAAAATCAAAGCGACCCGCCCTGGTATCAAGTTGATGGCCAGAGTCGTTTTGCCTCATACTCCCTCCCCCGATGGAAAGGGTCCTTTGAAAACGACGCTAGTCGGTGAGACCTACGAAAATACGGGTCGCTGGGAAACGCTCGGGTTTGGCTCGGACGATGACCTGTTAAAACAGCTACAAGAAGATGTTTGGGTCTTGCGCCGAAAATATGGA
>CAMYNE010000141.1 GCA_947259675.1 uncultured Pirellulaceae bacterium | reverse complement strand
CCTTTTTCGCCATTTCCTCGTTGAATTGGCGTTGGAACTTCAACGGGAGAATTAACTCTCTCGTGCCCAAAACTGGACGAGTCATGATTCGACCCAAGACGTTTTGCCCATTAATGTTCTTAAGTTTGGCGATTGCGGCCGTAACGTTTTCGGTTTCGCCAGTCGACGCGCAAGTTGCGCAAGACGAATATAACATGGCGAGCGGGTATTACGCGCGTGGGCAGTGGCTGGAGAGCATAGAAGCATTCAAAAGTGTGATTGCCCGTTTTCCCAATACCGAGCAGGCGGCTGCGTCGCACTTCTTCCTTGGAGAAGCGATGATGCAGCAGGGCGATTTTGCCGGTGCGTATCAAGCGTTTCAAGTATTTTTGACGAAACTGCCGAGTCACCAGTTTTCACCGCGCGCGATGTTTCGACTTGGAGAGTCGGCCTATCGATTGCGGCAGTACGATCGAGCGATTCGGCTTTTGGAGTTGTTCGTGCTTGAACATCCTACAGACCGACTGAATGAATTTGCTTTGCCGTATTTGGGTGAGCTGCGTATCAAGCGAAATGAACCTCAGCTCGCCCAAAAGGCTTATGAAACGGCGATTCTCGCATATCCCAAGAGTCAGCTTCACAACAAGTGCCGATTGGGTCTTGCCAGGGTCTATCAAATGCAGGGCTCGATTGAACTGGCCACCCGTTTATACAAATCAATCGTCTCCGAGGGTGACGAACTGCTCGCAGGAGACGCCAGATTACAATGGGGAATACTGTGCTACGGTCAGCGCGATTATGAAATGGCCCGCCAATTGCTTGATGAAGCGTATGTCACATGCACCGATTTGGAATCTAAAACGGAAGCTACTTACTGGTTGGCTAGAAGTGAAACAGCGCTACAGAATACCGAGCGTGCCGTTGAACTGTTCAGTGCAGCAGTCGGGCAATCGAAAAACGAAACTTTGGCTGCTGCCATCTACTTTGACGGTGCCTTAACGGCGATACAGGCTCAGCAACCCACAACGGCCGAAGCATGGTTGACTCAACTTCGAGAAAAATGGCCGAACGGACAATGGGCGGATGATGCGTTGCAACTTCAAATCGATATCGCTCAAAGAGAATCCCGTTTTGATGACGCCTTGTTGATGATCGGTCAGTTTCATGAAAATTACAGCGACAGTCCTCTCCGAACCAAAGTGCTTGAGTCTGAAGGGCGAGTCTATTACCAGCGTGAGGAGTTTCAAAAATCCATCGATGCGTTCCAGTCTCTTCTCAATGGAGCGATTAACGGCGGCGTAGGCGTTCACTCTGGCGGCAAACAGCGCGAAACATGGAAATACCTGCAGAGTCTTGGGTTGATTGGCATGGACCGACTTGCAGAAGCCGAGACGGTGTTGGGCTCCATTGATCTGGATGGCCAGAGCGAGAAACTTCGCTCGCTGGTTGAGTTGGCTCGCGCAACAACTTACTCGGGGCGAGAAAAATATGAGCACTCCGTTGCCGGATATCGGAATTATCTCGCCCTGGAACCCAATGGTACCGAAGCGTTTCGAGCTCGGGCTGAGTTGACAATCGCTTACGCGCGGCTGAAGCAATGGGATCTGGCCAGTTCTGCATTTGACGAACTCAGCCAAAAACATGAGGGTCAAAAGCTTGTCCTCGAAACGGCGAAGTTCCTGGCGGAAACTGCGTTTGCAAACGAACAAAACGGATACGCCACCAGATGGTACGAATACCTGGTTCGGCCGGGAAATCCGCGCGAACTGATTGCTCGTGGACTATCTGGATTGGCCTGGATTCAGATGCAAAGCAATGAGTCGAATCACGCGCTGGCAACGTTTGAGCGATTGGTGAATGAATATCCAGACACAAAATTTGCGGCCGAAGGTGCGATGGCACGAGCCAAGATTCTCGATGACTCGGAACAATACGAAGAAGCATCCAAAATGTACGGGTTTGTGATTGACAAATTCCCAGATTCAAAGTTGAAACAGGCGGCCATGCTTCGTTGTGCATATTCATTACAAAAAGTCGGCGGAAAAACCAACCTGCTGCAAGCTCAAAACCTGTTGGCGGATTACATTCAATTGCCTGGAAATCCGCCTGCAATGGACGAGGCACTCTATCAACTTGGTTGGGTCTATCATGATTTGAGCCTTGCTCCACATGGAATCGAAACGTTCAAACAGCTAGTTGAGGAACATCCAAATAGCAAGTATTGGCCTGATGCCGCGTTTCGACTTGTCCAAGACTACATACAGAAGACAGACCTTGATGCCGCCCAACCCTTGATTGAGAAACTTCTGAACCCGAAAACACCAACTGAGATTTTGAGTCGTGTAGTTTTCTTAAATGGCCAGATCGCAGCCGAAAATAACGAGTGGGAATCCGTCACCCTATCGATGAGAACCCTCGTAGCGCAAGCCACCGATCGAGGTTTGCAGGCAACAGGAAACTACTGGCTGGCTGAATCACTTTATCGTCAAGGCGAATTTGCTGAGGCAGGTGATCTGTTTGGTGGCCTTTTGGAAGAAACAGACGAATTGGACGAATCACTCGCGCCCTGGATCTATTTGCGGGCAGCGCAGTGTCGTGGGAAGCTGGACGACTGGACCGAGGCAAAATCGATTGCCAAAACCGCAAGCAAAATTTACCCCGATTTCAAAACGGCCTACGAATACGATTTCATTATCGGACGCGCGTTGGCGGCTAAAGGGAAATTCAGCAACGCGATTGTCGCCCTTAGACGCGTTGTCGATTCGCCAACCGGCGGTTCGACAGAAACGGCTGCCATCGCTCAATGGAGAATTGGGGAAGCCTACTTCCATCAGGAAAAATACGAAAAAGCCATTCGAGCCTACTATCGAGTCGATGCTTTATTCGGGTACCAGAAATGGCGAGCCGCGGCTTTGATGCAGGCTGGCAAATGCCAGGAGCATCTAGGGAACTGGAAACATGCTGCCAGATTGTATCAGCAACTGTTGACGAATTTTCCAGACAGCGAATTCCGTCAAGCGGCCGAAGAACGGTTGAGGTTGGCCTCGCGTCAAGCACATAACGAGACAAACTCGATTAAACGAAAAATACCCTAATCGGTTAAACGCAATGCAATTGATAGTTCAAGAAATGAACCAAAGTCATTCTGAGAGAGCCTGATCGACCGAAGAATCTAGCATAAAGACACGAGAGATCCTTCTCCTCGCTCCACTTGGTTCAGGATGACTACATCGTACGGAAGCAAAAAACACGAAAAGTATGACCGTATTGGATTAAACGATCGACTTCACCAATCAAACAAAAACCCAACCAGACAGATAGTGAGAACTTAGATGAACAATCAAATTGTTCGCCGGCCCCTGCCAATGCAGATTTGCACAATCATCTTAGCCAGCATGGCCACCTTGGCCGTGCCAACAATCATCGTTGCTCAGCAAGGTAATGATGCGATTCCGGAAAATGGTTGGGAGATCCCAATCGAAACGAGTGGCGACCAAGCCGTCCAAACTCAAACGTCTTCGCCACTCATTGCTGAACCGGGACAGCAGATAGTCGCCTCGAAACGGTTGATCCAGGTGATTCAAAACGGCGGTCCGTTGATGATCCCGATTGGAATTTGTTCTCTAATCTTGATGGTATTTATTTTTGAGCGAATGATTAGTCTTCGCAGAGGACGGATTATCCCTTCCGCATTCGGAAAACGGTTCCTTGATCAACTTCGGGAAGGCGAATTGAATCGCGAATCTGCGATCACGTTATGCGATCGCAACACCAGCCCCCTGGCCCTGGTTTTTCGCGCAGGAGTTTCGAAGTGGGGCCGACCCGCGGTTGAAGTCGAGCAAGCCGTGTTGGATGAAGGCGAACGAAATTCGAATCATCTCCGTCGATACCTGCGCTTGATCAATGGCATCGCAACCGTATGTCCGCTGCTGGGCTTATTGGGAACGGTGTTAGGGATGATTCACGCTTTTGATGCGATTGCGACAGTCAATCCAAACGTCGTCGATCCAAAAACGTTGATTGCCACAGGAATTAGTCAAGCCTTGTTGACAACCGCAGCAGGCATGACCGTGGCGATTCCCGCACTCATTGCATACCTGTTCTTTACCAGCCGCGTCGATCAGCATGTGATGGAGATCGATGCCTTGGGACAAAAGGTCGTGAATCTCGTTTCGGCCGATGCACTTGAGGAACGCGAAAATACGAAAACCAAATCTCGATCGAAGAAAGCTGCTTAGAAAAACGTAGCTGACTTGGGGACAATTCAGTCGGAATTTTCACGGATTCGCTACACGATTGATCAGTTGACAAAAAATCGAGCCATGTTTGCAACAGAAATTAAAACGCTGACGGAACGAATTTATGGCGATCAAAACAAATCGTGATGATGAAACGTCAATCAACTTGACACCCCTCATCGATATTGTGTTTTTACTGATTATCTTTTTTATGGTGGGATCGCGATTCAGCGAACTCAACGAAGCGGAACGAAATATTCCTTTGAAAGTACCGCAAGTCGCCAATGCCCGTGCCTTGACCGCGGCGCCGTCAAAACGCGTCATCAACGTGATGGAAGACGGACAAATTCTGCTTGACAGGGATCAGGTGACTCTGGAAGAGTTGTACGCTGAGCTTTGCGACGCTCGCCAACAATATAAGAAGACAGGTGTCATCGTTCGCGGTGATGCAAACAGTCCATATCAAAATGTGGCGGACGTAATTGCGACCTGCCGCCGAGCAGACGTGTTGGACCTCAACATTTCGGTTCGAGTTGCACAGGAGCCAAGTCAAATTCGATGACTCACGACGTAGAGCAGTTCAAAAATTGGTCAGCCTCTGTCATTCTGAAGGAGCTTGCGACTGAAGAATCTCCCGCTGGTTCACGGAGGTCCTTCACCTCGTGCCTCGGTTCAGGATGACACAAGTGCAAATCAATTCTGGAACTGCTCTAGTCCTGTGTTGAGTGAAACCCACATTAACGGGGAAAAGGAACAACTAATTGTGAAGGGTGAATTTTGAGTTGTTAATGAAGTTTAGGGCAATTAATTATTCACCAATCACAATTCACCATTAATTATTGGATTGGAAATTTGCCCTTCCTCGGTCCTCGTGTTGGTGGGACAAAGCAAACAACCACAAGTAATAGCCGGTCAAAACCGTCCTAGCATCGAATCAAGATGTCATCCCGAATTCGCCACAGGCAATAACCCTATCAATCCGGTCGACCCATGAATCAAACCAGCTTACTTCTGGCTACCAACGGGAATCTGTTTTCCGGTCTGACTGAATCCATCAGTCTTCAGTTGTTATTGCTGATTGGGTCTGGATTGCTTGCGATCGCGCTGTTGGTCCTGTCGTTAACAAAGTGGGGACAAGCCCGACCGGTTTGGAAATGCATCGTTCTTTCCGTTGTGGCCCATATCCTGCTGATGGGCTACGCCTACGGAACTCATTTGATCTTCAAAGCCCCGGCTGTCGCCGAGACGGAACCGGTTCGGATCAACCTGGTCGAGGACGACGGCGATTCACCCGAAGACTTGAATCTGGAATCCGAACCGGCGAAGCCCTGGAATGAGTTTACCAATAAACAACTTTTGCCCGCTGTCGAAGAGCTTGATCGGCCACTGATCGACAGCGAAGTTGTGATTGAACGCACAGCTGAGAATCCCGAAACAGAATCCGCCACGGGAAGTCTCGCGGATTTGGCGATTCCCGAGACGCCCAAACCGGCTTTGCCGCCAGCCGCGGTCGATGATAATTCTTTCGAAGTGAACGCAGAAATCGTGGATGCTCTGGAAATCGAGGTTCAACGTCGGGAAATCGAAAACCAACCTTCCGATGAAATTCCCGATATTGACCTGGTCAAAGATATCGAACGTCTTCATATCAACGTCGAACCAGCATTGATCGACAACAACAACTTTGGGAAGCTTGCTGAGCAGGTACAGGCGACGGCGTTTGTTGCGCACCCGTATCAGTTCCCTGTAATTGGCTGGCCGTCCGACATCGAGTCCTGGACTGAGGACGATGTGAGCAATTACTACCAAACGTATTACGCGCCCAACAACCGCACGATCGTCATCACGGGCGACGTCACGCCTGGTGAGGTTTTTGAGTTGGCCGACGAATATTTTGCGCCGACACCAGCCCAGGACCCGCCGCCCACGATACGAACCGTTGAGCCAGAACAACAGGGCGAGCGTCGCCTTGTTGTCGAGGCGGCCGCACAAACGCCGCTGCTACTTATGGCGTTTCATGCGGGCCGC
>CAMYNE010000140.1 GCA_947259675.1 uncultured Pirellulaceae bacterium | reverse complement strand
TATCCAACTTCACTCGTTGATTCTCGACAACGGAGGCGCTGATCGACCAATGGTTGGATCCTGCCATTCCCACACCCAAAACCACCACTCGATTGCCAATGTCCTCTTCGCTGATTTCCTGCAAGGCCGGGCTGGGCGGCCAATCGTCATCGGAATCTCCTTCAACGCTGCTGGCGATCAAAACGACTCCTTTTGCGTGGCTTAGTTGAATCTCGTGCGACCAACGATCACTGTGAAACGAAAACACGACCCAGACGCAGGGAGCGCCAACGCCAGGAGACAAGGATTGGAGCGAAATCTGCGACATGCTAAGTTTGGCTTTTGACATGCCAGTTGAGATATGAATCAAGAAACCCTTGAATTTCTCCATCCAGCACTTTGTGAAAGTCGCCCATGCTATATCCCGTACGAGCATCCTTGACCCGTTGATCGGGATGCATGAAATAATTGCGAATCTGCGAGCCAAAACCGACACGTGCCTTGTTCTGGTATTTGCTGGCTTCCTCGGCCTCCCGTTTTTCATCTTCGACACGAGCCAATTGGGCTCGCAACATCTTCCAGGCCTGAGCGCGATTTTTGTGCTGGGACCTCTGGCTCTGACATTGAACAGCAATATTCGTAGGGATATGGGTCAGCCGCACGGCACTATCCGTTTTGTTAACGTGCTGACCACCGGCCCCGCTGGCCCGGTAAGTATCCTGCCGCACGTCTTTTTCGTCGATTTCAATCTCAACTGCGTCTGAAATTTCCGGGGAAACATCAACAGCCGCAAAACTGGTTTGCCGTTTTCCTTCGGAATTGAAGGGACTGATCCGGACGAGACGATGGAGGCCAGATTCGCCCTTGAGGTAGCCATACGCCATCGGGCCCCGAATCGCGATCGAAGCACTATTGATTCCAGCTTCGTCATTGTCGTTGCGGTCAAAGAGGACAACCGAATAGTTGTTCTTCTGAGCCCATTGCATGTACATCCGCATTAACATTTCGGCCCAATCGTTTGCGTCCGTGCCTCCGTCGCGGGCGTGAATGGTCAGGATCGCACCACACGCGTCGTGAGGGCCATTGAGAAGTGATTTAAGCTCCAAATCTTCAAGCGTTGTTTCCAGTCGCCCGATCTCCTGGTCGATGTCGGCTTCAATCTCAGGGTCTTCTTCGGCCATCTCAATGAGGGCGCGGAGATCTTCTTCGCTGCCAATCATCTCCGCCATGGGAACCACGACTGATTTTACAGACTTCAGTTGGCCAACGGTTTCCTGAGCCCTCTCCTGATTATCCCAAAAATCGGTGGCTGCCATTTGGGCTTCGATCTGGGTGATTTGATCGACCTTAGAGTCATAGTCAAAGACTGTCTCGGAGCTGTACGATGCGGCGCTGAATCTGCAGTGCACGGTCAATCAATTCGGAATCCATTTTTGCTCCAGGTTTTGTTGCCATGGGAATTACCCTTGAAGTTGAACTCTATCAGAAAATAGAATTCTTCGCTCATTCCGACAACCGGTAAAGCTGCTAAATCGAATAAATTGCGGTCACTTTGCGAGTGTTTCATACGGGCTGAATGAAATGAAACCACGTATATCCCTCGGGCAACGCACGTTTCGCCGAACCAACATATCGTGGACAATCGCGTTTCAAACCCAATCATCCTTTCGGTTGCAAACAGCTGGCAAACCGCGGTGAAAATTTGATGAGCCTACCTGAACTCGATCCATCCAAATTTCATTTCGCGCGATGGCGAATTTTGTTTTTGGTTTCGTTAGCGGAGATGTTGGCGATTTCCGTTTGGTTGGTATCCAGTGCGATTTCCCCCGAGCTCAAGGAGCTGTGGAATCTAACTGATTGGCAAAGCGGCGCGTTGACGACGGCCGTACAAATTGGTTTCGTCGCCGGAACGTTGATGGCGGCCATTTTCAATCTGGCAGATATTTTTCCAAATCGATACTACTTTGCGATTTGTGCTCTACTGACTTCCGTTGCGAACGCGATGCTGTTGTTTTGTGATGGATTTTCCAGCGCTCTGCTCGCTCGATTTCTGGTGGGATTTTTCCTGGCAGGCGTATATCCGCCGGCGATGAAGATGATTGCAACCTGGTTTCAATCGGGCAGGGGGTTCGCGATCGGAACGGTGGTTGGTGCTCTGACACTCGGTAAAGCAGTTCCGTTCTTGTTGAAGGCTTTTCAGTTAACGCAGTGGCGATCTGTGCTGATTGTCTCCAGTCTTTGTGCTCTGCTGGCAGCGGTTCTGATTTTTTTGCTCTATCGGGATGGACCATTCCGTTTCGAGCGTCGCCCGTTCAGCTTTACGCTAATCACTGATGTCATTGCGGATCAGAAAACCAGGTTGGCGATCGGCGGTTATCTGGGCCATATGTGGGAATTGTACGCCATGTGGACCTGGATTTCGTTTTTCATGATTGCAGCGGCCCAGGAAGCTTCGATCGAATCACAGTCACTGGTCGATGGAATCACATTTTTGATTATCGCCGTAGGTGCTGTCGGGTGTGTCATAGGCGGTCAAGTCGCTGATCGAGTGGGACGTGAATGGCTGGTCAATTTCTCGATGGTGGTGAGTGGCTTGTGTTGTCTCTTGATCGGATTAAGTTTCGGTGTCAGTTTCTGGTTATGCACGGCAGTTGCTCTCGTTTGGGGATTTTTTGTCGTCGCTGACTCGGCCCAATTCAGCACGATGGTCACTGAAGTTTGCCCCAACCATGCCGTTGGAACTGCCTTGACACTGCAAACCTCGATCGGGTTTTTATTGACAACCGTTTCGATTCAGCTGGTGCCGATTTTTCAAGAGCGAGTCGGTTGGCAGTTTACATTCGCCTTTCTGGCGTTGGGTCCCGCAGCGGGAATCATGGCAATTAGAAAACTGGCCAAGGTACGCCGACGGGATTTATCAGTCGACGTATAAGCGAACAGGTAGTATTCAGTACTCAATATCCGACTCGGGCGCGTTTTTTGGCCTTCCAGGCCTTTCATCGTCGTAGCGTTATCGACAAACAGTTACCCAAGCCTGTCAAATGAGTTACTGAGCTTGAAACATTAGTGAGTGTCGCACGGACGTATAGCGGTCGTGGCGCTCTGATTGCCGGGCGAAACCGACGAAAAGACGCCAAACTTAAACCAAACGCGCTCTAAACGAGGAAAACAAACTATGAATCGCCGTCTCTTTTTTGCTTCTTTCGGAATGCTTGGACTATCTGCCCGCCATTTGTTTTCTGATGACTGGCCTCAGTGGCGCGGCGTGAATCGCGATGGCCGCTGGACCGAAGATGGAATTGATCGTGAGTTCAAGGATGGAGAGCTGAAGACGATTTGGCGCCAGCCCATCAGTTCAGGCTACAGCGGACCAACGGTGGCTGATGGTCGGGTGTTCGTCATGGATCGCAAGGATGAGCCGAAGCAAATCGAACGAGTACATTGCTTCAACGAAACAACGGGCGAACCGATTTGGGAACACGCTTACGACGCCAACTACGTCAAGGTTGGCTATGTCGCTGGGCCGAGAGCATCCGTAACCATCGATGGCGAATACGTCTTTTCGCTGGGAACGATGGGGCATCTGTTTTGCCTGACGGCGAGCAAGGGCGAAGTCGTATGGTCAGCCGATTTGAACAAGAAATACAAATTGCTGGAATCCGAACGGATGCCCGTCTGGGGCATCGCTGGTAGTCCGTTGATTTATGGCGAGCTTGTGATTGTGCATTTAGGTGGAGACGACGAAGCCTGTATCGTGGCGTTCGAAAAATCGACGGGCAAAGAACGTTGGCGAGCTCTAAAGGATCGTGGGCAGTACTCATCCCCTATCTTGCATCGAGTTGGCGACAAAGAAATTTTGATTTGTTGGACCGGCGATCATGTCGTCGGGCTCAATCCGACCGATGGCGCCGTATATTGGGAAATTGAAATGAAACCCCGAAACATGCCGATCGGAATTGCCACACCGATCATCAAGGATAATCAGGTCTTTGTGACGTCGTTTTATGATGGATCGTTGATGATTCGATTGTCTGAAGATGGGATGTCGGCGGAGAAAGTCTGGTCGGCGGTGGGTGAAAACGAACTGAAGACCAAAGCGTTACATTCTATCATCAGCACCCCCGTTTGGATCGGCGACCACATTTACGGTGTGGATAGCCACGGCGAGTTTCGCTGTATTTCGGCAGCCGATGGTTCACGCGTCTGGACGTCGCAGGATGCCGTCCCTAGAGCCCGCTGGGGCACCGTTCATTTCGTACAAAATGGCGATGACGTTTGGATGTTCAACGAACGCGGCGAACTCATGGTTGGCCAGCTTTCCCCTGACGGCTACACCGAGATCAGTCGCGCGAAATTGATTGAGCCGACTTTAGCCCAGCTTCGTCGCCGAGGTGGAGTATGCTGGTCCCATCCGGCGTTCGCCAACCGCAAAGTCTTTCTGAGAAACGACAATGAGATCATTTGCGTCAATTTGGCCGCCGAGTGAGAAAAGGAACACTCGAAAGTGACTTTTAGGCGTGTACAACGCTTGCAATACCGCCAAACACAAATCCAAATCTCATCGCTCTCTTTACAGATCGAACCTGTTCGCCCGGCCGACCGCACATAAAATGGTGGTCTCACGTCATTGCTGGGCGCCACTGTTCGTCATGGAAATCAACCTACGGGGGCCGGTTGTGCCGATCTCGCCAAAGATCTGGCTGATTTGGGCCCAAAGAGTCCGTATTGGTTGACCCTTACCCAAACCCCGCCTACAGTAAAAGTTCGGCTTTTTTGCGGCCTGCCGGCGTGAATCGAGACTGTCTTACCTGTTTGTTTGGACTTTCGCGTTACAATGGAACTGGCCACGACTATGTTTCAACGCCTTCGCGTTGCCACCTCCAATCGAATAGCAAATTGACGAATATTAGCCGCCCTTGATGAATGAACTCGGGCCGGCATGGAACGGAGAATCGACCAGATGAAGAAACCGAAGAAGAAAGAATCGCTATCAGATGCGACTGCCGAGAATGGCAACGGCTCGTCTGGCGACAATGCCATCGACGAGATGATCCGGCGGTTTACGACGAAACACGAAGAGAAAGAAGTCGACAAATATTTTCGCGCGTTGGTGAAACTGGAAGGTAGCGACCTTCACATGAAAGTCGGACAACCTCCGATTGTTCGTGTTCACGGTACGCTGAAGCCACTCAATCGAGGTCCGGTCGAAGTCGAAGAAATGACACGTCTGTTGTTCCCGATGATGAACGATCGCACGAGAAGGATTTTTGACGAGGACGGCGGATGCGACTTTGCCTATACGATTGAGGTTGACGACGTCGAATGGCGTTTCCGAGTGAACATGTTTCAGCAACTCGGAAAGATCGGATTGGTGGCCCGGCGAGTTAACAACTTCATTCCGGACTTTGAGGGCCTGCACCTGCCACCGACGATGGAAACCCTGTGCCATCATGATCAAGGCATGATTCTGCTTGCGGGTGTCACTGGGTCCGGCAAAAGTACGACGATTGCGTCGATGTTGAATTTTATCAACCGACATTACATCAGGCACATTTTGACGCTTGAAGAT
Source organism: uncultured Pirellulaceae bacterium (assembly GCA_947259675.1). Taxonomy (GTDB): domain Bacteria; phylum Planctomycetota; class Planctomycetia; order Pirellulales; family Pirellulaceae; genus Mariniblastus. Next base: position 739 of record CAMYNE010000140.1, on the reverse strand, counting down.
CCGATCGAGTTTGTGTTCCAGGATAACAAATGTCTGATCAACCAACGAGAAGTCGGAATCGACGTAGTCGACTTTGGGATTGGCATGAAGCATGCGGTTCGTGAAGATCCCGACATCATTCTCGTGGGCGAGCTTCGAGACGAAGAAACGTTCATGACGGCGATTAATGCGGCTGAAACGGGTCACCTGGTGTTTGGAACGATTCACGCATCGACCTCACCTTCAACGATTGGTCGTATTCTTGACCTCTTCCCTGAAGATATGCACAGTGCGATTCGCAGTGCGATCGCGATGAACATGAAAGCGATCATTGCGCAGAAACTGCTTAAGTCAATCAAACCGGGGGTCGGTCGCGTTCCAACGTGTGAAATCATGACATTCAACCCAACCGTCAAGAAGCTGGTTCTCGAAGAACGGGACCACAGCCTTTTCGACGCGATTCGAATCGGTGAAGAAGAAGGCATGCAGGACTTCACCAGCAGTCTCAAAAAACTGATTGACGACGAATTGATCGACCGACCGACCGCTTTCCAAGTCGCGCCAAACAAAGAAGAACTAAAGATGCGCTTGAAGGGCATCAACGTTTCGCAACCTGGAATTATTTAATGCAACTTCGTTTCGTGAAATTGCGTCGCGCCGCATTATTCGCCGGTTTCATGTTGATAACAATCCCGACGGAATTGCTTGCGCAAGGCGGCAGTCACGATCTGATCCGCGGTGGTGGAGGTTATTTATCGTT
>CAMYNE010000139.1 GCA_947259675.1 uncultured Pirellulaceae bacterium | reverse complement strand
CCGATGTCTTGATGTTAAAGCGACATGCTTCCTGGCCATCCTTGTCCCAGAAAACCGTCACACCTGGAACGGCTGTGGCGGATTCAACAAGATCGGAATGTTTCCAATCGCCGTCCGCATCGATTGGGTCAAGCGCGGCAACCTTGAAGTTCGCTTTGTCACGACACATAGAAACGATTTGTGCAAACTCTGATACACTGGCTCGTGTACAGGGACAATGAGGATGGGTGAACATGACAACCGTTGGATAATCTGCCAAACGGGCCATCAAAGTTTCGTGGGGCCACTGAGTCAATTGACTGGGGTTCTCTCCCGGGCGTGATTCGTAATTCAAGATTACGATTGTCCCCGAAGTGACGGTGGCCAACCAAACCAGGGAAAGTCCCAGGTTTGCGATGCCAAAGTCGCGGATAATACCTGGGCGGATCATTTCGAGCATCCGACAAAAAAAATAAATTCGGTTGTGTACCACGCGAATTCGCTTGTCGAGTTCCGATACGACAAGCCACGAACTTTCAACCAGAAAGGAATGACGCCGAAAGTTCGAGTTGGGTGGGGCTGACCACAATCTTAAGTAAATAATTGACGTCGGTCAACAAAATTCAGAATGAGACAGTATACCTCCGAAAGGCCAAGATGATAGTTGTTACGGAACCGAAGTTCGGACTCAAGCAAAATTGATTCTGACTCAGTCAAGCAACTCGAAGATAAAGCCGGACGAACTACGCAATTCGGGTTAGGCTTCACTAGTTTGACAGATTGCGAATGTAATGAATGAACTCGCGATCGAGGGCATCGAGGTCTTCACCCAGGAACTGTTTGAATTCGTTCAGTCGTTTTTCTGGACCGTCAAAATTTTGAGGTTCTTTCGTCGACATATGTTTCAGATATTCAACGAATTTCTTGGAATGTTTCTCGAGCAGGAAATAGTTGAAGGCCCAAGCCTCGGAGTAGGCGAGCAATTTGGTCGTCGCGTCTTGAAACACGTCGTCACTGGATAACATTTCGGTTAGTGCATCTGGAGCCCGTTGCTGCAGGCTGGCTCTGAAATGATTCAGTCGTAGTGGGTTGACCGCACCAATCTTTCGCCATCCGCTCTTGCTGGAAAGGTCGGGGGTTTCAAAATACATTGCCATGCCTTCGTTGAGCCACAACGGCGTATCCGAAAAACGCGTCTGCATCCCAGTGTTGAACATCAGCTGATGCGTGCCTTCATGGATCACGGTCGCGACCATCGGGATTGCCGTTGGCTGGCTCAGAACTTCCGAAATGCGCCGGTCATTATCGGCTTTACTGCCGGGTGCCAATTGACTGGACGTCAAATCATACATGGCTACCCGATTGGTCATCAGGTTATAGTAGGCGACCATCGTCCCAGCTTCGATGCCCAATTCGCGTTGCACAAATTGATTGTATTGAGCTTGAGTCGAAAAAATGATCACGCCTAACGGGTACTTCGGCTTTTCGAGTTCAAATTTTTTGCGTTGCCAATATTTGTTGAAGCCGCGAAAGAGCCGATTATACAATCCGCCGACCCAACGCGCGTACGACGTTTCCGTCTGATAGGCGATAACGAATTGGCCCGAATTAAGGATCCTGAATCCGTCGGGTAGCTCCGTTAGCAACTGTTTGGCGAGTTCCTTTTTTGAGAGCGGTTCAACTGTTTCGTCGCAATAGTCTTTGCTCTGCAGCTCTTCCGGTTTGATGATGGAAAGCTGACCGTCTCGTCCACGAAACAGCAGGCTGTTGTCAGCCGCCTCGACAACGATTTCTCCCTGGAGAGATGTTGCGGCACCATTGCGAGAAACAACGATTTCGTCAGCACTAGCCAGGCCAGTGCCAAGGACGGCAAAGACCAATGTCAAACCGGTTAAAACAAATCGCATTAGTAGTCTGCTCCGAGTAATGTGCCCTTCTCTATTTTCGTTGATCCTGCCAGTGATTCAACCGAACTAACAGCCATCCGGTAAGCGAAATCAGGATAATTCCACAAACCGTTACGATTGTAAGCGCTGCCGTCATTTCGTCGACACCTGCGTGAAGTAGCCCCAAAGTCAAGCGAGGCACCGTGTCCATACCTGGCGGCAAAACCATTTGGGTGGCAGACAATTCGCCAAAACAAAGGGCAAAAGTGATCAACCAGGCTCCGGCTATCGACAAATGGTGACTGGGAATCGCGATTCGGAAAAGCTGGTTCAGCGAACTGGCTCCTTCGAGTCGAGCGCTTTCAAGCGCGTCGACCGATGTTTTTCGAAACACGAACCAAATGATTAAACCGGCGATCGGCCAACAAAAAAAACACGTCGTCAGGACTGGCGCAAATATCGTCCGGTCATAGAGCCACGCGACACCTGGATTGGAGGTTGCAGTGAAAGCTTTGGAAATCCACGAACCAAACATTGGGCCGGGAATCGCGCAACTGAGCGTTAACAGGACAATGAAAATGATCTGCCAGATATTTGATCGCCTCGCAGCCCAGGTCAAAAAGACGACGGCGACAATAATCAGCGTTGTCGACACCAGGGCAATTATCGTCGACCAGTAAAACTCGGTTGGAAATTGGCTGAATACGCGCGCGATACTGTTACCGAACTGGTCAAGCGAAAAACTGGGCGTTGGTTTTCCGTCAATCGAAGTCACAAAAAAGCTGGCTCGGTAAATCAGGTTTCCAATCGGGATCGCGACCAGAATTACCAGCATCAAGAATGCCGCGATGGTCTTTATTATCGAACTGGACGATCCTGAATTCTGCAGCGGCCGCCATTGGTTCGATTCAAATTCCAGACTTGTCAGCCGCGAGAAAAACCAGCTCGCCGTGATTGAGATCCATCCGATCAGCGCGACGCTTACGAACGGCCCGAGCGATTGCGCGTTAGCAATTTGGTCGGCCGTCCAATTGCCCTGAATTGAATTGAACTGTCCTAACGAGAACCCCAGGTAAACCTGTTCGGCAAGTGTCCCAATCCGAAAAATATCGGTAACGGCAATTTCGCGCGAACAGATAATCAGTATCCAGGTCGCTGCCAACAAACCGATCGGCGCCAATCTGGGGAAGGTGACGTGCCAAAAGACGGACATTCGACTCGTTTCCAATAATGCTTGTTCTTCATAAACGCGTCGTCCGGTCGCAAAGCCGAGCAAAAAAATGATCGCGACTTGAGGAGTCGCAGCGACAGCGTGAATCCAAACTCCGGCTGGCCAACCCGAAAGAATCGGAGTGAGGACTTCTCCTTGCGTTGCCGGAAGCCAGCCAAGGCGCCCCAACGCGCTATCCCAAGCCGAGACATGAGAAAAAAGTGGGACGGCAAGCAGGCCGACGCAACTGATAAGTAACAGTCTTGAAGTCCAATTGCGGCCGATCGCTGCCCAAGCCGTCAGTGCTCCAAGAGGTAACGCGATCAAAGCTACGAGACCGCCAAGCCAAAGCGTATTGGCAGCAACGTTTCGATCGGCCTCAGTGGAATTGAAGAGAACAACGAAAAAGGCCACTAACGAGACAAGGCACCAAATCAAAATGCCAAGATTTCGCGAAACAGTCGTCGTTTTCGATTCCATGACGACATTCTAGAGCATATTCAATCTCAGTATTCAATCTGAGTCATTCTGAAGGAGCTTGCGACTGAAGAATCTCCGTTACTTCCCGTAGATCCTTCGCCTCGTGCCTCGGTTCAGGATGACACAAGCGCAAATCAGCCATGAATTTGCCCTAATTTACGTAGGATTAGAGATTTTGTAGGCGGGAACAAGCTTCGCGCCGCTCCGGCAACCCGTCGGCGGAAACTCGGCCGTGCCGGAACAGCGCAGGGCTCGTTCCGGCCTACTAATTGGTCCCCAACTTAAACAGAATTGCGGCCGATCGAAGCTTGCAACAAAACCTACTTTCGCATGATCGGTTTCCCGTTACGTGGCTTGATCACCGTCGCTGCTGAGACTTTCTCGGAAAATTTCTCGTTCGAACTGGAACCGTTTTGAGGGAGCAGTTTTGTTGTCTTTCCATCGATAAGTTTTTCTGTCATTTTGCCAACGTAGTTCAATAGACTGTCCGGTCCTTCGTAGCCTTGAACTTTTTCGTCCCACTCAATCTCTTTGTGAATCGGAAGCCCGCGCTCGATATCGAAAACAATGTAGCCCTTGGTCATTTGTTGCATGATTTGTGACTTGATTTTTTCACTTTGAATGGGTGTCAATACTTCGGTACGAAATGAAATATATGCGTTTGGCAATTTGACCCGCGCCAATTCATAGTGAAGTCGCGTCTTGAGCTGTTGAGTCCGTCCGTCTTCGTCTTTCGCGGTCAAAGTCGAAGGGACATACCACTTGTGCCCAATCCCAATGCTGTCCGCAGGAAGTGGAATCGTAATATCTCCAACGCCAAAACGGGCTTGTTCAAGACTGGATTTTCGGTCAACAACTTGCCCCGACGGACTGACTCTAATCACGGCAAGCGGTTTGCCGATCTTTTCAACAACCGATTCGAATTCCACCGGAGCGTCTTTGTCCGTATCGCTGTTGTACGTTATCGGTTCAGCCTCTCCGACTTGTTGCCACATGTCGACGGATTCAATCGAGTGGACAAAAGTCATGTTTCCGATGGTGTCCACGCTGGAGACATTCCAGAATTTCGTTGATTTGGTTCTCGAAGACGTCTCTTCCTTGTCGCCGGCGATATGAGCCTTTGTTGAAGCGACGTGTTCGACGGACCAGCGTATTTCCTGGCCCTTGGTCATCTTGTATTCAAGTTTGAATTTTTGCTTGCTGTTAAGATGCTTGGTGGCTTTGTTGATCTGGTCGGTCGCCGATTGGCCGAAGGCATGTGCCGAGGCAAACAACAGCAACAAAATACAGATGGACGTACGACAAAAACTCATGACTCGCCTCCGTGCGAATGTGTTTGAATGGTGAGACGGGCCGGGCTAATCAGTCTGAGGATTGGAAATGCCACCACCCCAGCCGAGTTTCTCACGCAATGTCCGGTAATAATAATGGCCTTCGATCTGGATCAGCTGGAAAACGCAGTCGGCACGACAAACACGTACCCTTTCCGTTTCCGTAAGACGAGTCATAACCTGTCCATCAAGAACAACGCAAGTGGAATCGTTGGGTTTACTGGCCACGATTTCATAGATTCGATCCGCAGTGTCAACAACGGGGCGAACAGTAAGCGTATGAGGGCTAATGGGTGATATCACGAATGCTTGCAGATTTTTTCTCAGGATCGGGCCACCGGCCGACAAATTGTGTGCGGTTGAGCCGACCGGCGTACTGATGATCAGGCCATCACAGCTGTAGGTCGTTGCCAAATCGCCATCGACGTACAGGTCAATTGTTTGGAGTTCGAAGGGCGGGCCGCCGAGAACAGCGACTTCGTTGAGCCCTAAGTCGTCTGCTATCACTTTTCCGTCTCGATAAACCTGGCAACGAATCATGAGGTGGTCAATCAACTCGTACCGTCCGTCGGCGATCAGTTGAAGGGCCGGGTCAAGTTGCTCAGGTTGCAGATCAGCGAGAAAACCCAGCTTGCCAAGATTGACACCGAGTACCGGAATCTGACGGGGACCCATCTGTTTTGCCGCACGCAGGATGGAGCCATCACCGCCAAGCACAATCGCGATGTCAGCTTCACAATCAGCCAGATTAGCGTCGTAGTCGAAATCCTCGACAACTATATCAAAGTGTTGTTTGATAATCGGACGAAGCAAGTCCGCTTGTTCGACAACTTGCGGACGACGATCACCCGAGCCCAATATAATGGCTTTGCCGCGACCCTTTTTTCCAATTAATTCAGGCATCGATTTTGTTTGCGGAACAAATGAAGAAGCTAAATTGTAACCCGGAGGGGACCGGTCGCTAATAGGATTGGATCAAAAAATTGTCGCGTAGAACCGTGGGCGAGGCTGTCCCAGATTCGCGCCAATTCGTCGCGGCGAACTGTCCTACCTTTCGCGAGACAAGCCGCCACATTACCTAGTGGAGCCTATAACGTGACCGGCATCAGATAGTCGCAGGCTTTCTTGAGCTGAATATTTTCGCAACGCTCGAGATAAAACTGGCGAGGCTCTTCGCGACTGAGGCAGAGCCCAAGAAATCGGTTCGTTCCAAGAAAACGAACCGGGCTGACAACCCGGTGAGTGCGAACGCCTTTGGAATCACAATATTCAAATTCAACGACCAGTCTATCGTGGTCTTGCATGGCTTGGTGAAGAATTTGTCGCATGGGGCGTCTCGCGAATAGGTGTCAGGTTTTTCAGATTATTCGCAAGTCGGTTGACACGTCTGGTCAGGGAGCC
>CAMYNE010000138.1 GCA_947259675.1 uncultured Pirellulaceae bacterium | reverse complement strand
GAAGCCGCCGAAGTTTTGCAAGTCTCTCGCCGCACCGTGGGTGGCGATTGGGCGATGGCCCGAGCATGGCTCCGCACAAAGTTGGCTGAGTGAATGAAGATCAGAAGAACTCAAACAAACGGAAAAAGTATGATAAAAACAACGGCCACATCTGGATATTTTCTGCTCGCCTTGATGGTTGCGTCTCTATCGACGCCGCTGGTTTGCGGCCAACAAAGTACCGCCGGAAAAAACTGGACTCAGTATGGACACGGCAACAACTGGCAAAGTGAATTGCAACTAGATACAGATAGCGCCATGACAATCGTCTGGAATGTGAAAATTGGCGAAAGTCGTTCGCAGGCGGTTGGAATCGACGATGTCATTTATGTTGCAACCGGTTCGGCAGAAAAAGACGGCGACAAAAAACGACTCACTACTCGGATTGTTGCTCTCAACACTTTAAACGGCGAAGAGAAGTGGGCGCACGAACTCACATCAACGATGTTCGACGAGCAGGAAACGTTTGGTGGCGCGACGCCTGCACCGCAAGCAACTCCGACGATCGCCGGACCCTATTTGATTGCCGTTAGTTTTACCGGGCAACTGAGTTGCCTTGATCGTGCCGATGGAAAACCCGTTTGGGAAAAGGATCTTGTAAAGGATTTTGGTGCCGAGCCCGTTCAGTTCGGCTTTTCTGCCAGCCCTGTGGTTGATCCGACAGACTCCAATCGCATTTGTGTCCTGGCGGCTGGTAAGTCGACAGGATTCTATTGTTTGAACGTCAAAGATGGTTCGACAATCTGGAAGGCGGATTGCACTACGAGCAGTTATGCGACGCCCATTGCCGCGAACTATGGTGGCGTAGCTCAATGGGTCGTTGTTTCCGAAAACGAAGTGCTTGGAATCTCGATAGCCGAAGGAAAACGACTGTGGCGATTCGAGCTGCCAGAAAAAGGCTTGACCAACGTCCCAACGCCGCTGGTATTTGATAATTCACGCCTAATTATTTCAGGGCAAGGCTGTAAGGGAACACGTTGCCTTTCAATCAACCGGAATGAAAACGAGTGGAATGTTAACGAGCAGTGGTTTGCCCGCAAGCTCCAACTTTTCTATACCAACTGGGCCAAAGTAACGGACCGAATTATAGTAGGTTGCACGGACAAATACATGGCAGCACTGGATGTAAGCGACGGAACGATCCTTGGACGTTGGCGCGGCTATAGCGACGGCAATGTTGCAATCGTGGGCAAGAAATTATTGGTGATTGACGGCAAAGGAAACTTGAGCGTCGTAGAAACACCGAGTCCTTCAAACTTAGAGGCGGCAGGCTTTACCGCAATCAAGAAACTGAAAATCGTTGACGCTCGATGTTGGACACCAATTTCAGTCATTGATGACCGAATCCTAATTCGCGGCGATGATCGGTTGATCTGTCTGACCGTGAACCAAGAGAATAATTCCAACTCACTTACAAACCTGTTTTCTTCAGATAAGCTTCTTGAGTTTCAAACGGAAATGACAAAACAGGAAACGGCTGACCCGGCCGAACAGATATTCACGACATTTGAAACAAAAGGACAGGAAGCTGCGTTGTTGCTCTATGCAAAACTTCGCGCTGACAAAAGTCTTGACGAAGTAGCCCGCATCGCGCTGGCCGAGGCAGCCAAAGAGCAGGGTCTTGTGGATGTCGCGAAAATGATGATCTCGCACGCAAAAGTCGATTTCCCAGATTCGAAAGAAATCGCTTCCGCTGCAAAATCCATAATGGGCAAATAACCCATGAACCCCGAACAATATCAGTCAATTCAAGACGCCTATCTCGAAATCCGGGAATGCGGCGCTAAATTGCGCGAAGCAAAAATGGTCGAATTGCAGAACCGGACGCCAGAGTTGGCCAGCCAAGTACGCCAACTTTTGAACTCAGAATCAGGCGACTCGAGTTTTTTGGAGAAACCCCTCATTCAACGCAACGAAGAATTGGAGTTGGAAACAAAAGACATTCGCCAGACGAACGAAGAACCCGTTGAATTGCCAAAGCATATCGGCCCCTACCGAATTCTTCAAAAAATCGGTGAGGGTGGCCATGGCGTTGTGTTCATGGCTGAGCAATCCAAGCCGATTCGACGCAAGGTCGCAATAAAATGGATCAAGCCTGGCATGGATTCGAAGATGATACTCGCTCGCTTCGAAGCCGAACGCCAAGCGCTCGCCATGATGAACCACCCGTCCATCGCAAATGTTCTGGATGCTGACAAGACGGAATCGGGGCATCCTTATTTTGTGATGGAATTGGTTCACGGCGTGCCGATTGACCAGTTTTGCAATGACAACCAGTTGAGTTTGAATGAGCGACTCAAACTATTCCAGCAAGTCTGCAGCGCAGTCCATCATGCCCATCGCAAAGGCATCATTCATCGCGATATCAAACCCGGCAACGTGCTAGTTACCGTCGAATCGGGAATGCCATTGGCCAAAGTAATCGACTTTGGAATTGCCAAAGCACTTCACATGCCGCTAACGGAAAAGACGATGTACACCGAGTACGGTCAGATCATTGGCACGCTCGAATACATGAGTCCCGAACAAGCACTGATGTCACAATCGGGAATCGACGTTCGCAGCGACGTTTATTCGCTTGGCGTGCTCTTGTATTTGTTGATCACGGGCGAAACACCGCTCAGTAAAAACGAGCTACTGAAAAAGGGCATTTGGGAACTCAAAAACGTTTTGCAAAACACTCGCCCCGAAACACCAAGCTTTCGAATCACGAGCAATGATGACCCACAACGCTGGCGAGATCATTCGCAATCACCGAAAACGTGGCTGGGGCACGTCAAAGGTGACTTGGATTGGGTCACGATGAAGGCGCTGGCAAAGGAACCTGACAACCGATACGACTCGGCGGCCGACCTTGATCATGATGTCGAGAATTATTTGCGCGGTGAGTCGGTCGTCGCTCGCCCACCGACGACGTGGTATAAGCTGACCAAATTCGTCAGACGAAATCGAGTTGCCGCGCTGATTTCAGCAACTTTGATCACTGCGATGTTATTCTCTATTTGTGCATTGGCATGGGGTTATTACCAGTCTCAGAAAAGTTTGATTGTTGTCAGCGATGCTAACAAATTGGTAAATGAAAAAGCAGTCGCATTGGAAAAAGAAAAGCGACGGGCAGACGCTAACGCCGAACGCATGGCAAAAATGCTTGAGCGAAGCATTCTGGAGTCGGCATGGACGTCAGCAATGAACGGGGATCTGGATGTCGCGAACGCGGCGTTATCGGACATTGCTGAATCAGATCGCAGTTTCGCATGGCGGTTTGTCGAATCAGTAGGCGAGGAAATGAAATTGCCAACGCTTCGCAGCGAAGAATCCGGTGCCGTTCGTAAAATCGCCCTTCACTCAGAATCTGGTTACATCGGAACGATTACCAACGAATCGGTGTTGGAAGTGTGGAATGCAGTCGAGATGACGCAAGTGGCAGCCATCCAACTTCCGTCAAGTATTTATACTGCGATCGCGTTCAGTAGATCGGGCGAATTTATGTTGGTGGGAGCCACTGGTGATTCAATCTTGCTGGTTGATATCGCGAAAGAGCAAGTAACCGAAACTGTTGCGTTGGGAAAAGGAGGTATTCGCGCGATCGTGCATGACCCCGGCAAGCGTTGTTGGTTAGTGACGACGGGTGCCAACTACTTTTGTGCGCTGGACGACCAAACGCTGGAAGTAGGTGTATTACAAAAACTACCGGAGCGAATTTCCGGCATTTCACTCTCCCCAAATGGCAATTACGTTGTGGTCGCTTCGCTGGATGGCACATTGTTCCTCATGCCGACTGATAAGCTCCAGGAAATAAAAACGATCGAGGGTATCAAGGATGAAGTTGCGTCGTTTCGCTGGGACGACAATCAGTTAACGGTTTGTGATTGGTCGGGCGGACTCTACGAGCTTACGGCTGGGACTGCCGACGGTACTGGCGTGTTGTCTGCGCCAAGTAAAACCAGCCAATTACCCGAACAGCCCTCGGCAATCGACATTACTCAGGACGGCCTGGTTTTTGGCGCTTGGCGCGATGGGCAAGTCTCCTGGTACGACCCCAACCAGGAACGAATGCTGCCGCTGCGCAAATTTTCTAGCGCCATTCGATATGTAGCGTATCTTGAAAACTCACGACAACTTTTAGTCGGCTTCCAAAATGGCCGAGCCAATCTGATTGGCCAAAACGAAATCCAGCGCAGCATGGCTTCTCCAGAGTCCATGAACGAGCTGAGAGATGGTCTGGCTCTGGTAAATGAAAATGTCTCACTGACTGGACACGCCGATGGTTTTCTGAAGAGTTGGAATGCGAAAACAGGCGCGTTGATTCAACAGTCAAAGGTGCACACCGCGGAAATCTATGAATTGGATGTCAACGAAACAGCTGGACTGATCGCTTCGGTTGGCGCCGATCGGCAGATCGTGATCTCGCAATTGAGTAATTTGAAACAACAGCAAAAAATGAAATGTAGTTGGGGCGTGCGCTGCAATGCGTTTTCATCCAATGGAAATCTGTTGGCAGCGGCGGCCGATCCCGAAAACCAAACGAATTTGCGAGAAGGCACGGTTGACCTATGGAACGTGCTGACCGGAAAAGCTCAATTGCGGTTGGCTGGCCACGCAAACTGGGTCACCCATATTCGATTCATCCAAGAGGACCATCGCATCGTCACTCTGTCCGTCGATGGAACCGCAAAAGTCTGGTCAGTCGCAAGCGGAGAATGTCTGCAAACTGTCGAACTCTCATTCGCACCTGTAGCACGCTCGATGGCAATTTCCAAATCGAGCGAACTGTTGATCGGACATGACGACGGTAGCATAAGTGTTTGGGATCTTGAATCCGGCGAACAAAAGCTGATGCAACAGGTTTCTGGCGATTCCATCATTGGACTTTGTGTTCCCGCAAATTCCAATTGCGTGATGGCAACCGCTCGATCCAATTCGGAGTTGATCTTGTTGGATGCGAAAACGTTGTCAGTCATGGCTCGTTTTGACGCTGGCGTCGGCAACGTTATTGGAATTCGATCAGATTCCGACTCAAGGCAATTGCAAATAATCGGCGAGTCCGGTTTGGTGCGAGTTTGGAAAATTGCCGAATAACAGCATCAAGCCATATCACATCATGATCAACCGCGATCAGACAGCTGACTTCGGGCATTGGAACGATCGCTACGTGGAAAAATTGTTGAACCGTTCCGCTTTGTTATTTGATTTGGATTGTTCTGTCGGCCTCCGAACAAACCGACGATCACTAAAGCCAATAAAAAGAATCCGTCAACTACCAGGGAGAATATTGTTGTCTTGGGCGACAGAATACGGTCCAAAACCGAATATGGTAATATTTGGACAACGAATGCTCATATGAATAACGACAAGAAATCACCGTCGGCAACTTTGCTTGCAATTGGACTCGCTATTTCAATTGCAGTCTGTTTCTTGGCGGCTGCGGTTGGCGGGTTTGCAACGACGTCCAGCGTTAATGGTTGGTACACGCAGATTAACAAGCCATCTTGGAGTCCACCCGGCTGGATATTCGGTCCGGTGTGGTCGACCCTGTACCTGTTGATGGGAGTTTCCGCCTGGCTGGTCTGGATGAACTCAGGACTCAAAAAGTCAAAACTCGCGTTGGGTTGGTTCGCGTTTCACCTGCTGCTAAACATTTTATGGTCGGTGCTTTTTTTCGGGCTTCAACAGCCTGGTTGGGCGTTGCTTGAAATAGTTGTCTTGTGGAATTCGATTGCAATTGCCATCGTGCTTTTCTATCACCATTCCAAGCTGGCCGCGGGTTTGATCGTGCCCTATTTACTATGAGTCTCGTTTGCAACGTTCCTGAATTACACCATCTGGTCCCTGAACCGCATCATTTAAACAAGACCGCAACTTTGCCCTGAATCCGAATGACAAACACTCGGTTGCGAAGTTACGGGAACCGATAAGCCTTGAGTTCACGACCGTCGCGCAGCAGCAACCGCCGACCGGCAATCGTTGGGACCGTCCATGCGTTCTTCGACAAAACGGAAATTTTCCACGTCTCCGTTACACCGTCGTCATTGAGCTGCCCGCAAACCAAATCGCCGTTTTCCTCGAGTATCAATAGTTGTGCCCCGACCGTCAGACCATCAATGTCGCCGAAGGGCGTTTCGTGCCCACGAGAGTGTTGTTCAACAGTACGGCGTTGGTGTGCACAATTTGCATTCGCGAATTCGTCCAGTTGACGCTTGTCCGCCATTTGCCCTGATTCTTTTCCAGTTTGATCGCCTGGGTGCCGAAATCGCAGTAGCCGTGTGAAATCAATATCTGGCTGCGTTCCGAGTCCCAGATCGGGGTGAACGACACGTTATCGGCCGCTTCTCGTCGCAACAAGTGTTTCCACAAAATAGTACCTTTGCTCGGATCGACCCCGACCAGTTCAAACATTCCGTGAAAAACCAACATTGGTTCTTTGTCGATTTCGATCTTGATCGGCGAAGCGTGACTCGAACGAAACGTCTCCGATTGCCACACGTTTTCTCCGGTTCGAAAATCCAAAGCAATCGCGCCCGGAATTGCCTTTCGTCCGTCGGGGATTTTTGGGTTCGCCGTGTAACGTTCTGTTTCGGGCGGTTGTGCTTCGCCCAGAGTTGGGACGATCACACGATCTTGCCAGACCAAAGGGCTGCACGCGTAACCTGATTGCGGTAGCTTCGAGCCAAAATCTGCTCTCAGGTCTCGCCTCCAGATCATTTTACCGCTGGAAGTATCGATGGCGTGAATCTGCGCATCGATGCTGGCCACAATGATTCGATCGTTCTGTATTGCAGGCGTTGCATGAGGGCCATCGTATTCTGTAGCCGCGTGATATCCGACTTTGTATCGATAGATCCAAACGCGCTGGCCGTTATCGATCCGCCATTTTTCCACCACTTCGTCGTCACCATTCACGTGCACGCTGTAGCCAAACTCGCCGCTGGTGACGATCGCCGCATGGCCCTTGCCCAGCTCACGCTTCCAGCTGAGTATGGGTTTCGGCAACGGCTTGTCGCCTTCGAGCGCGGCTCCGCTGAAGTTTCTTTCAGGCCCACCCCATTGATTCCAATCGTCCTGGGCTTGAGCCGTGTTTGCGACAAGGCCGCTCGCATCAAAAACCAGGAAGCCACACGCAAGGATGGCTATGAAACTATCGATTAGGATTTGGCGCAGATTTGTCATCATCCGGTTTTATACTCGTGGCGATTGCGGAGCAGCATGCGTTCGAACCCTAAATATGTTCTTGTTAGACCCTCGCCAAATGGGATGACCTCAGGAAAACCACGAGTCCAGAAATGGAAGGAGAAGGGATTGATCGCAGCGTTTTGTTGATGCGTCGGACTATATCCTTCCATTTGTGAAATGCTCATGGGATTGTAGTCACCAGAGAACGCTTTTCCCTGCGCGGTAAGCGGGTTAATTGCACCTTGATCCATCGCATTTCAGAATGACATCCGATGGCGGGATATAAAACGTCGGCGGACTGGCAGTTTCCAAAACTCTTATTGATTGTGTACTCTTGGCAACTACGACATCACCGCATCGGACAATAACTTCGCGGGAATCCTGGAGACAAATCGGTGGACGCGGATAGTCCCAAACTGATTCCTGACCTTCAGCAGGTTCGACCGCAAAACTCGGACGCATGTTGCCTTTAAACTGCCACATTATGTAGCACCTCAACGTTGAGTTTGTTTAACCACGGATTAAACAGATTTCACGGATGTATCACAGCCAACGATTGCACGGCAATCTATTCGCGTATGCAATAAAGTTTCTTTACGCCGCGAAGAAGAAGCGAATTGCCTGTCACGGCGGGCGTCGACCAAAACAGATCGTCGATTTGGTTGGTGGCAACGATTTTCAGTTCGGGTCCTGTTTGTAACACCAGCGTTTTACCGCTTTCGTCCATTAAGAAGACGCGATCACCGGCCGCCCATAAAGATGCCGCCATCGACCCCAGTTTCAAACGCTCTTTGAAAACAACCGATCCATCTTTGGTCGAATAACAAGTCAAGATTCCGCGACCCGGAATATACAGATACCCACCAACGGAAACGGGTGATGACATTCCCGGGCCAGCTTGCATTTTTGACCAGGCCAGGTTTGCCACTTTCGCATCCGGGCTGAACTCGTGTTTGCCAGTCATCCCCGAACCGACGGCAAGCAACGGCCCACTACTTCTTGGTCCACTATTGCCGAAATAAATTTGTTGATCGTCTGATGCCGGGGAGGCACTGAAAGCGGAGCTGATGCCGGTCATCGTCCAAAGTTCAGCGCCCGTTTTCGGATTGTAAGAAGTCACGAAACCGGAACCACAAGTTATCAATTCCGCACGTTTCTCATTTTTCCAGAAAAGCGGCGTTGACCAGGATGTCCGGCCGGTTCGTTCTTTCCTCCAGACTTGATCGCCAGTCGCCGCGTCAAAAGCAATGACGAATGAACTCTTGTCATTGTCACATTGAATGAAGACGTTGCCGTCTCCTGTCGTCAGCGAACTGCCGGTACCGAATCCATTGCCGGTCGGATAGGCTCCTATTTCCTTTTTCCAGATTTCATTACCATCAAAATCAAGAGCAGCGATCGTTCCGACGGCAGCAAAATAAACAAACAAATGTTTTCCATCGGTCGCCGGCGATTCTGTCGCGTAGGAGTTCGAGCCGTGGATTGGATACTCTGGTTGCTTTTCGAGAATTGTCTTTTCCCAAAGCTTTGAACCGTCACCCACGTTAAAACAGATCACATGAAATTTGACCGCAGTATTCGGTTTCTTGGGACGCATATCGCGAACGCCTTCGCTAAAACTGACCGGTGGCTTGGCGCCAATGGCAGTGGTCAAGAAGATTCGATCGCCCTGAACAATCGGCGATGACAAACCACCGCCGGGCAAATCGACACTCCAGGCGATATTTTTATCGTTTCCCCACTCCTGCGGATGTTCAAGCCTATCCAGCACACCGCTTCCTTCAGGCCCTCGAAACTGGGGCCAGTCCTGAGCCACTAGTAATTCAGGCAAGACTAGGACAAGTGTGATTAAAACGAACGATGCAGAGAGGTTTAATTTCATGATTAGCCTTTGCGACGAGGACGTCGAAAATACGTTTTGGTTCAAAGATTTTTTCTCAGTATTTCACAGTTTTAGAAACGCGTTGTGATTCCCAGCGTGAAGGCGTCCGTAAGACTTATATCAGGAGAACCGCTGCTGAATTCCAAGTCACGTGAAAAGACGTAACCGATTTCAAAACCATGCTTACGTCCGGGTGAGAATCGCGCGCCGGGTTTCGGCGTAGGCAACGACTCCCATCCGGAGACAACTCGCCAGTCTCCATAGGTCAGTTGATCGTCGACTTTATCGGCTCGTTCATACGCCCAAGTGCCACCGCCAATGCCCATTCCGGCGTAGCACCACTGTTGTCGAGATCCGTCATCCTTAATCAACTTCGACAACCCTGGTTTGGGAAATGTGAGATCGACCTTAAGGTCTGGTCTTGGCTGCCAAATCATTCCCACTGCGGGCACTACCGGAAGATCGTTTCGGCCGATGGCAATCGCTCCGAAAACCCACTGCCATCGCTCGTTGGGTTCGTAAACGGCAAACACGCCGCCGCGAAACTGCCAAGCGTCACTTGTTGTATGCAGGTTGTCGGTCGCCAATGCCACACCCAGCATGGATCTCACGATCCATCGATCTCTGATCGGGCGGATCCAGGATAATCCTATCGAATACTCGTACAAATCATCAGGTAGACCAAATGCGTTAGCGTCGATCAGATCGGTGTAGGCAAATCCGACACTAATCATTGGCGGCGGTGGCCCAAAAAACGGATACGTGGGAACCGTCATACGAATGTCGTAGTTGGACAAATCGAAGTCACTTGAAGTTAACCACTCTGAACTGAATGCAAACTTCGGACGCATCAGCGAACGGAAAGATTCTTGAGAAAAAGAGCCGCCGATGTTTGATTGCGACTCGAACCAATCTCCACCGTTCATGTTCTCTGACGGGAGTACGATCGGTGGTGTTTGGTGTCCGCCGTCAAAATAGGTAGGCGTTGCTAGCGGTTGCCAACCGTTGTATGATTCTACGACGTCAGCACCAGACGCTTCCTGAAACTTGGCAAATTCACCGCAGCTAGCATCAGCACCAAAAACAGTAAAAGTCAACAACGTTACGGCTATGAATTGAAGAAGTTGTCTCCGTTGCAAGATTGGTACCCCTTGTCTTGTTTTTGGGCTAAGAGCTGCCTGTTTTGTAAGTTGCCGGGTAGCGGTGCTCGAACATCTGCATTCTCGCGACACGCTTGACCGATCGCGCAGGAGAGGCCAACAAAGCAACAAGTCATGAATTCGGGAAACGGCTTCTAATGGATTCAGCAATCTGCTGACGGGAAACGATTAAGCACTTATTTTGGCTTTTTGAATCTAGATAGCAGTTTCCTTCGAACTTCTCCCAGTAGACGCATTTCGGGCCATCTTAAGTGAAAAATCGTGGCCACCGACGTACCAACTGGTTCAAATTGGATAGATAAAAATGAAACAAACCCTCTTAGCGCTTTCGATAGTCGCCACATTACTTTTTTCCGCGGATGTACAAGCCCAGAAAAAGACGATTGTTGAGACGGCAATAGCGGCAGGAAACTTCAATACTCTGGTCACAGCAATCAAGGCCGCTGACCTGGTCGATACTCTCAATGGCCACACTCAATTCACTGTCTTCGCCCCGACGGACGAAGCATTTGCTAAGCTCGACCAAGCAACGATCAAAAGCCTGCTCCAACCAGAAA
>CAMYNE010000137.1 GCA_947259675.1 uncultured Pirellulaceae bacterium | reverse complement strand
GGAATGATCGAGGCGGGCACGAACCGGGCTAGCTGTTCGTCATCCGAAAGAGGTGTAATCTGTTTGATCAAGGAGCTGGAAACATGGGCGTAGTCACCGTCGGCCATCAAAAAGACCGTTTCCAATTCTTCGTTCAAACGCCGATTGGCCATCGTCATCGTGAACTCGGCAGCGATGTCGGTTAAAGGGCGAACGCCACGAATCATCACTTTGGAACCACAGCTCGCCACAAAATTCACCGCCAAACCTTCAAAGGCCTTGACTTCCACGTTGCCCAGATGACCTGTAACCCGATGAACCAATTCAAGACGTTCCAACGGTTCGAAGAGGCCCTTTTTCTCGATGTTGATACCTATCCCGACCACCAATGTCTCAACCAGTCGAGCTGCGCGTTCGATTACGTTTAAATGACCCAAAGTAATCGGGTCGAATGAACCAGTGTAAACGGCTGTTTTCATGTTCAAATGCGGAATGAGGAATGCTGAATGCGGAATGACAGTCCGAATTTACGACCTAAGCACTTCCACCAGTCGATCAATATCGTCGAGATTATTGTAGCAATGTGCCGAAATTCGCAAGCGGCCTGCTCGTTGGCTGACAACGACACCTGCTGCACGCAAACTCTGCACTAACTGCTCAGCCGGCTTGCCCTGAACTTCAAATGAAACGATTCCCGACTTGGCTTCCTCGCTTCGGTCGCTCAAAACCTTCGCTCCGACCGATTCGAGCGTTTCACAAATCTGGTCTGAATAGGCCAAAACCTGTTCCCTGATCGGCGACTGTTCAAAAGTCAAACCGAAATCCATCAGCAATCTCAGACTGCTGTAAAGCCCGATAAAGCCGGCCATGTTTTGCGTACCACCTTCGTAACGACTGGCAGAATGTCGAAAATCGAGTTTGATGTTCGAAAAATCAATGCCTTGATTGACGCTATTCCAGCCAATGTTCATAGGACGAAGCAGATTCAAGTGTTCACGCCGACAATAAAAAAGGCCTGCCCCTTCGGGACCAAGGAGCCATTTATGTCCATCAGCGGCCAGGAAATCGACGCCCGTTGCCTCGACGTCCAAAGCGTGAACGCCCAGGCCTTGGATGGCATCCAGGAAAAACAGGGCTCCGGCATCGTGCGCGACTGTCGCAAGTTCGCTCGGATCGATCCGATAGCCCGACGCATAGCCGATCCAGCTCGCACTCACGATTCTGGTCCGTTCATCGCACGCGTCGGCGATTCGATTGGCATCCACCCGAGAACCATCAAGCTCCACTCGTCGAAGTTCAACACCCCGTGATTCGAGTGCAATCCAGGGATAAACATTGGACGGAAACTCGTGGTATGGAATGACGACATTGTCGCCGGTCCGCCACGGAAAACCGTCGGCCACCAAGTTGATTCCAAAAGTCGTGTTGGGAATCAGGGCAATTTCTTCTGCCGCTGCGTTGATCATTTGGGCGACCAACCTCCGCAGGCTGTCATGCTTGGCCAACCAGCCAGGCCAAGCAACATCGCCGTCCAATGATGATTCACGAGTCCATTGCGACATCGCGTCGGCAGTTACCTGAGGAATCGGGGCGACACAAGCGTGATCGAAGTAGGCCCATTTCTGTGCGACCGGCATTTGAGCGCGGAACTTGTCCCAGTCTTTTTGAGTCGAAACAGAGATAGGTGTCGATTCAATAGAATTCATCGTTTGATTGAGTTCCAAAACACGAAAATGCCGGTAAAACCGATACAAACCAACGTTCGACCGATACCTGATCGTAAGGGACTATAAAATCCGCACCAATCTGCAGTAGATCTGGATTACATCCGAAACAGTATGGATAGTCGACGTGACAGGTGTGGACCGCCAATTATACTAACGTAGGAAGCGAAACTTCATAAGGCTCGTTTCTACCATGATTTGCGACGGTTAATTCATGGTCAATCGGGGCGATCCCGTCACATTTCTGTGTCAACTGGCACTACGCAGTGCTCCGACACTTTGAGAATTTTGCAACAAGGATATCTTTCGGTGCAGAAAGGGCTTTGTTACGCCGCTTTAACGATCGCGGTCGTCGTATTTGTTTGCTTCTTGGCGGACCTTTTAATGGGGTTAGCGGGTTCTCCTAGCCTTGCGCCGTTCCATTTTGCGAACATGACCATCGATATCGTTTTTGTGGTCTGCTCTCTATTTCTGGGAATCCTTAGCTGGTTCACCCTCAGAGAACAGGTTTGAGCCTCTGATTCTATCGTATCGTCCGGATCGCAGAGTGATCAACGCAAGGTAGGCCGCGAACAAGCACAGCGGAGTTCCGGCATTGCGGGTGTTTTAGGCCCAACACCGTTCAAAGCGGGTGCGTTTGGGCGGTGCCGGAACTTCGTCGCAAGCTCCTTGTTGCCGGCCTACTAGTTCAGTTCCTGACTGAAGTGGACAGACTTCCAGCAAACAACTGCTTGATTGAACTCAACTCAATCCAATAATTGGGATACAATGATACACCGACCTTTTTACTTAACCTGATCGGAACCGGCGTTGATCGCGAACCAGAACAGGCGGAAAGCTCTGAAACAAATGGGTGCGGGCGCAGTCTGTGCCATCACAGGTCTGCCGCTTTTGTCTCAATTCGCGTTTTCGGCAACGCTCCCCCTCGTTCAAAATTCGGAAACCAAAAAAGCAATCTCAAAGGGGCTCAACTGGATCGCGGGCCAGCAAACTCGTCTCGGACATTGGGCTCATGACTCCTATCCCACTGCGATGGCAGCCCTTGCAGGTACCGCGCTGATCTGTTCGGGTTCCACGACCACTCAAGGTCCCTATGCAAAAAACATCAGGCGAGCGGTTGACTATCTGGTGAGCAAATGTCGTCGAAACGGATTAATCGGCGATCCGAAACGAGACCATCGATACACCTATGGCCACGGGTTTGCCATGCTTTTCTTATCACAAGTTTTGGGTGAAGAAGAGGATGTTGATCGACGTGACGAACTAACCAATATCCTCGAGCGAGCCGTTAGGTTCAGTGTCAACGCCCAAACCAAAGCAGGCGGCTGGGGCTATGTTACGGCGAAAGAAAGTGATTTTGATGAAGGATCAACCACGATTACCCAGGTCCAGGGCCTGAGAGGATGCCGTAACGCGGGCATCATCGTACCCAAAAAAGCGATCGACAATGCGATTAAGTACATTTACAAGTGCCAAAACAAAGACGGTGGCATCTCCTATAGCACCAATTCACTGGGCTCGTCTCGAGCCGCCATCACGGCAGCTGCGCTGGCTGCACTTTACAACGCCGGTGTCTATGAAACTTCATCCGCCAAGGACAAGAAATACATCGATTCCATGTGGAATTATTGCAAGAAGAACTTGCACAACGTCCAACACAATCAGTACGGCCATTGGCACTACACGTATCTTTATTATTCGCAAGTTGTCTATCGCCAGGAACCGGATGTTTGGAGGCCTTTCCGCGACAAGCTGTACAAAATCATCGTGAACGACCAGACAAACGGTGGCAACTGGACCGGCAACATCGGCGACGTTTACGTGACATCCTGCAATCTCATCATGCTGCAATTGGATAATGGCTATCTGCCGATCTATCAACGGTAGCCCGATAACAGCCTTTCCAAGCAAACGTCGAGCGGAAAGTCATTCTGAATTGAGTAGAGCGAAATGAAGAATCTCCGTTGCGCCAAATGAAATCGTGACAAGATCGATTACGGCAATACGTATGTTCAAATGACTCGAACGTTTCACTTTTATCGCCTTGGTGGAATGTGGTCAGAATCTTTGTTCAAAATTGCTAATCGCCTTCACGATTCCGTCAAAGTTGTGCTCGGTTGCTTCCACGTCAGCTTCAAATCCTGCTTGCCGAAGCGCTTGGCTAGTCGTGGGGCTAATACTGGCCAATTTTGTGTTCCGGAGCGCGGGTCCGAACAATGACACCGTGGAGCGGGCGATTGCCGAACTGGTAATCGTAACCCAATCGATGCGTCCGCCTTGCATCAGTTCAAGCGTTTGTGGATGGACTCGTTCAATATCATGGCTTTCGTAAACAGAGACTTCTTCAAATTTTTTGTTTCGCTCTCTCAGCGAATTGGCAATCGCATCGCTGCCCCGGTTGGCTCTCAACAACAGGATGGGTTCCGGGACATCCGGCCTGGACAATCGTTCGGCCATCGAATCACTGTCAGACACCTCTGGAATAAAATCAACTGTCTCGCCGTAGCTACGGATTTTTTCAGCGGTCGCTCGACCCAACGAAGCAATTTTGCATGCGTCCAAACCATCTTGTCCGGCGACTTCTCGAAACCGGCCGAAAAAATACTGAACACCGGGGCTGCTGAGAAAAGCCACCGTTCCAAATTCGCTCAATCGCGTCAACACGTCATCCACTGAATCCCAATTTTCGGGTTGGCTGATGTTGATCACGGGGTGCAAAATGACGCTGGCGCCGGCTGCGTGGAGGCGGTCGACGAGAGGCGTCTCGGCGGTGACTCTGGGTCGGGTGACCAGCACGACTTGGTCGCGGAGCCGTTTCTCGGAATCCATCATTTAATCGTCTCCAAATTTCTGAAGATTCAGAGTTCACGTACAAAAACCTTGGTTTGGGGGTAAGGGGTCAGGAGCCAATTGCCGGAACGGCCCTTCGGGTGCTTAGCACAATTGGCTCCTGACCCCTTAGCCCATCCAAACGGTGGAATTTAACGCTGGACAAAACAAGCCTTAATCGCCATATTGTTGGATTGTCAAATTTGAAGAACTAACTGCAGAACCATCAAAATGCCAAACTGCGAAAGCGCCAAAAAACGGTTACGTCAAAACGTCGTCCATCGCGACCGAAACAAATCAGTCAAGTCGGCTGTCAAAACACAGGTTAAAAAGGTCCTCGACGCTGCTCAAGCGGGCGATATTCAAGCCGCCGAAGAACAATTCAAGGTTGCCGCCAGACATCTTGACCGAGCCGGTGCCAAGAACATCATTCACAAAAATGCAGCCAGCCGCAAGAAATCGCGGCTTCAGCGCGCAATCAAGGCTGCCAAGGCTCAAGAGTAGCTGGATTCGTGAGAATTCAGTGGCTTTCAACCAGAACAACGTGGTCATTTTCGACCGCGTTTTTTTGTGCCACGATTGACAGTTTTCGTCGTCGAGCGACTTTTTCGACTGAGCCCTTTTTTCTTGGCGGTTTTCTTTTTGGCGGATTTCGGGCTGGTCTTACTTCTTGCGGCAGCCCGGCCTTTCTCACCGTCTCGAAAGGACTTATCACGTTTGGTACTTGTTTTGGATTTCCTTCGTTTCGTTCCTTTAGCGGCGAGCTTGGTCGTTACCTTTCCTTTCACCTGTTTGCGTGTTTGTCCGGTCTTCTCTCCCATCGCAAGCTTTTTCTTCGGACGTCTTCGTTTGACAGGTTTCTTAGAAACCGCTCTTTTCAGGTCTCGGACCTCTTGAATTGTCAGCTGCCGATGTGCACCTATCGGCAACTCACCCAACTTAAGCGGCCCAATGGAAACCCGACGCAGACGCAAAACCTTGTGTCCGATTCTAGCCAACAAGCGACGAATCTCGCGATTTCGTCCTTCTTCCAAGACGATCTCCAACCAGCTGGTGTCTTTGGCTCGTTTTTTGAATTTGATATTTGAAACTCGAGCTTTTCCTTCTGCAAGATACACGCCCTTGGTCAGAGATTTCAGCTGTTCGCCGGTTGGGACGCCCTGAACCTGAACCAGGTATTTTTTGGCGACGCCGTAGCGGGGATGGGTCAGCAGATTCGCCAGATCGCCGTCGTTGGTCACCAGGATCAGCCCCTCACTTGACTGGTCCAGCCGACCGACGTTGTAGACTCTTTGCTGGGTTTTGATTAAATCGATGACACGTAACCGGCCAGACGGGTCTTTGCTGGTCGACACGACCCCAGGCGGTTTGTTGAGGATGAAATATTGCCGTCTTTCCAATGACAAACGCTGCCCGTCAACAAAGATTTCCTGCTTGGACGGATCAACCTTCGTGCCAAGTTTCGTGACGGTTTTGCCATCGACGACAACGCGCCCCATTTCGATAAATTCCTCACATTCACGCCGGCTACCAAAACCGGCGGACGCCATCGCACGCTGCAAACGTTGAATATCGCCCCCCGCTTTATTCGGCGGCGACGCTTGTTTTGGTTTTTTCGTTTTTGTCCGGCGTTTTTTCGTCATGAGATTCAGGATGGGCAAATATTGTCAGGACGTGAATTCCTCCCAATTCGTTGCGATCAGTCGATGTTGGAGGGGGCGTCGTATGACAATGTAGCCGATTACCTGGATTCGAGACAGCTACAGAGACCGGATAACT
>CAMYNE010000136.1 GCA_947259675.1 uncultured Pirellulaceae bacterium | reverse complement strand
ATCATCAACCTCTAGTCGGTCTGAGCAAGCTTTAGTTCGCCGCGGCGAAAGCAATCTGTCGCCACCTCACCTGAGATCCATCACCTCGCTCTACTCGGTTCAGGAAGACACGTTGGCGGCACGACTCGATTGTCGTTACAAGAAAAAGATTCATCAACGTTAGGCTCAAATGGCTGAATCAGAAAAAGCGCGATACTCTATCGTCCATATCAACGATCTTGAACCGGTCAAATGCCCCTGCGGGATGACTCGACGAGCCTTCACCGAAGACGCGGATCGAGTCGCTTCACTGCACGTGGTTGAAATTACAGAGGATGCGCAAACACATTACCACAAAAACATGACAGAGATCTATTACGTTCTTGAAGGGAGCGGCCAAATGGAACTCGACGGCCAGCTTGTTGATGTCGTACCCGGTTCAACGATTCTCATCAAACCCGGTTGCCGGCATCGAGCCATTGGAAATCTCAAGATCCTGAACGTGCCGGTACCTGCGTTTGATCCAGATGACGAATGGTTCGACTGACGTATTTACCGATTGCCAGAATTCCGGACGCGAAAATCAGGAATAATTAGTTGCGAACGGTGAATGGTGAATGAGGAAAAAAACAGCAATTCACAATTCAAAAACCACCACCAATTATTGGGCGTTTTGCCGTTTCTACGCCCACCAACCGCCGTTGATGTGAATCGTCTGACCCGTAACATAGGACGACATGTCACAGCAGAGAAACAGCACGACATCACTGATTTCACTCGGTTCAGCGAATCGACCAAGCGGAATATTGGCGAGCATTACTTTGCGGTTTTCTTCTGGAATCGACATTCCCATTTCTGTGTTCACGACACCTGGAGCAATGGCGTTCACGCGGATATTTTTGCGAGCTAACTCTTTGCTGAGAACTTTGGTGAGTGTGATCACGCCGGCTTTGGCGGACGCGTAATTGGCTTGTCCAAAAAACCCCATCACTGCCGCCAGCGAAGAGACATTGACGATCGCGCCGCCTTCATTGAGCGACTCAACTGCCGCCTTGCAACTGTTGAAGACTCCCGTCAGATTCGTATCGATCACATCTTGCCATTCCTGATCGCTCATTTTCTTGAAACTGCGGTCTCGCAAAATTCCTGCATTGTTGACTAATATGTCGAGTCCACCAAACGCATCAATCGCTGCCGCAACCATCGATTTCAATTGTTCGGTGTTGCGAACGTCAGCCGCGGCCCTCCCCAAAATCAGCGACCGCTTTTTCAGCCAATCCTTTGTTAATTCCTCCAGGGTCATCAAAGTAGTTGATTACCAGGTTCGCTCCTGCCGCGTGCAAAGCCTGTGCTGTGGCAAGTCCAATCCCTTGACCGGATCCTGTTACGATGGCTGTTTTGCCTGATAAGTCGATTTGTCTCATAGATCTTTCTTACGTTCTTTAAGTGATTTTGATGTCGCGAGATTCGTGAGAATTCCGACCGAATTGTCACCAATTCAGCTACAAAATTTCCTGTACACTATTCAGGCTGCCAATTTGGTTTTCTTTTCTCCAGAAACGCGGCCAATCCTTCCCTGGCATCTTCTGTTTCGCGGGCTTCCGCGGAAACGGAAATTGAAGTCCTCAAATCATCGAGGACCTGTTCCACAGTACATTTCTCAATATGACGTTTTGTGATCGCAAGTGCCGATTTTGATCCGGTCAGAATCGCTCCAATTAAGGCTTCTCCCCGCGACGTCAATACGTCAGGAGCAACAACATCGTGACACAGCCCATACGCGGCCGCCTTCGCAGCAGGTACTCGCTCACCCGAAAGCAGCATGTACGATGCCGGACCACAACCGACTCGATGAATTAATAGTGGAGTCACCATCGCTGCCGTGATTCCGCGCATCGGCTCAGGCAACATGAAGAACGCGTTTTCGCTGGCGATCACGATATCACACGCAAGCACCATCCCCATGCCTCCCGCAAGCGCCGGGCCTTGGACCATGGCGACGGTAGGAACATCCATCGAGAAAATACCGGCTAACACGTCAGCATAGACTTCCGAATCCCGTTGCCATTCCTGTTTGCCATCGTCGGAATTGGCTCGTTCCTGCATTTCGCCCAAATCCATTCCTGCGCAGAACACGGAACCCTCAGCCGCCAATACGAACACTCTCAAAGTTGCCTCTGAGGCCAACCGCTCAATGGCTGCTTTGATTTCTTCAATAAAATCTCGCTTCAGCGCGTTTCGTTTGTCGGGCCGATTGAGAGTTACACGACCCACTCCACGTTCGAGGCTAAAGTTTACATACCGTGACATGAATTCCTGCCGAATTTACAAAAACGTATTTTAAGACGAATCATTTTGGCAACAACGGGTAAGAGAATTTTGGTGGATGACCAAGTGTTGATAAAAGTCATGCCTAGCCGAGAAGAGAAGCAAAGACGATTAAAACGCCACGTCCGGAATTTTGCGGTCCTCGCCCTCGACAATGCAATTGGATAGAATGCCCGGTCTCAATTCGCATCGTGCGAATCCGATTTGCGACGCTTAATCCAGCAGAAACAAATGGCAAACCGCGACAAAATTCTCATCGCCAACGGACAAGGTTTCTGGGGCGACAGTATTCTGGGCCCCATTCGACTCGTCAATGAAGGCCCTCTCGACTATTTAACGCTCGATTATCTTGCCGAAGTCACGATGAGCATCATGCAAAAGCTCAAGAGTCGTGATCCCAGCAAAGGCTATGCGACCGACTTCGTCGAGATGTGCCGGCGCGTGCTACCAAAATGCAAGGAAAACGGAATTAAGATTGTCGCCAACGCAGGCGGGGTAAACCCGGTAGCTTGCCGAAAGGCGCTGGCTGAGGTCATTCGGGAACTTGGCTTGACGGGTTTGAAAATTGGAATCGTTGAAGGCGACGACATTCTTGATGATTTGACTTCGCTCATTGCAAACGGTGAAGAATTCAAAAACATGGATAACGGTGAACCGCTTGAGCCGTATCTGGACAGCGTCAAAACTGCCAACGTCTATATCGGCGCAGAACCGATCGTTGAAGCACTTAAACTAGGCGCGGACATTGTAATTACGGGTCGAGCTACGGATCCGTCCGTCGTGTTGGCGCCGATCATGTACGAGTTTGACTGGTCCATGGAAGACATGGACAGGCTGGCCGCTGGAACGATTGCGGGTCACATCGTAGAGTGCGGGGCCCAGTGTACCGGTGGTAACTACGTCCATTGGCGCGAAATTCCAAACATGGCTCGAATCGGTTACCCGATCATTGAAGCCTATCCGGACGGTTCATTCGTCGTTACCAAGCATGAAAATACTGGAGGCAAAGTGACGATCGAAACGGTCACGTCGCAACTGGTTTATGAAATGAGCAATCCGGCCAGCTACATTACACCGGATTGCATTGCGGACTTCACATCAATTCAACTCAAACAGCAAGCTGAAAACCGGGTTCACGTCTCCGGAATCAAGGGTAAACCTGCGACTGACACGTACAAGGTTTCCTTATCATTCCATGAAGGCTACAAGGTCATTAGCCAACTTACGGTTGCGGGTCCCGATGCGGTCGACAAGGCAAAACTGTGTGCCGAGATTGTGTTTGATCGAGTCGCGTTGGATGGAGTTGAGTTCAACGAGAGTGAGAAGTTCATTGAGATCGTTGGTACCAATGTGTGCCATGCCGGAATCGTTGAACCTCCGGCCGATCCGGCGGAAGTCATCCTGCGGATTGGGGCACGCAGCACCGACAAAGCTAAACTTGACCGGTTAGGCATGGAGGTTGTACCGTTGGTCACCAGCGGACCACCCGGCGTAACGGGTTTTGCAGGTGGACGCCCGAAAGCAACAGAGATTATCAGTTACTGGCCAGCCCTGATTGGCAAAGATAAGGTTCAAACGTCCGTATCGGTTGAAGAAGTATAAATGCAAATTATTCGTGGCGATCAAATTGAATTTGTTCCAGCCTCGCACGAAGATCCAACTGATCCTGGTGTGTTGAAAAGAGTTCTCGCGAATAAAAACCACCTTATCGATGGACGCGTGCAAATGGTCAACTGGTCACGGTTGCCCGTGGGGAAGTCCTTCCAGGCTCACTACCACGAAGACATGCAGGAAGTTTTTATCATTGTTAACGGGTCGGTGGAAATGACCGTCGCTGACATGACTTGTTCACTTGACGCGGGCGACGCAATTCTGATTTCGCCGCGCGAAGTTCACTCGATGAAGAATGTGTGCGTCACGGATGTTAATTACATCGTTTTCGGTATTTCAACAGAACAAGGTGGAAAAACGGTCAACGTCTGATGCTGGAAAAACCAAAACCGAACCAGTCATCATGAATCGAGCGAATCGAGATGAAGGATCTCTCGAGTATTTGCGTGAGCTTCTTTCTGACCCCTGAGTTCAAGCTCTCAGAATGACTTTTGCGCTGTTGCCTTGGAACGACGCCGACCATACCAACCCACGGCCAGCCCCAGTCCACAAATCGCCGCCATACCGATCGGTATCCAATCCCCAATCTCACGATAAATACTGCTACGGTCCATCCCACGAACCTCGACCATCAGGACAGTTACGTCCCGACGTGGACCTCGCTGTAAAATCCGGCCGCACGAATCGATTTCTCCGGAAAAGCCGGTGTTGGCACAAACGAGATTGGTCTTCCGCATTTCGACGGCGCGAAACACGTTACAGGCGAGATGAAAATCCAGACAACTGGTTCCATAAAACCAGCCATCATTGGTCAAATTGATCATCGCATCGGGTTCGTTTTCGTCTGCCTTCAACTCATTCAAGTGTCGCCGGATGAGATGAGGCACAGTCGTTTCGAAACAAATACTCGGCGCCAGTTTCACGTCATTCAGTTCAAACGTTTTCGGAACCGTTCCTGCCGCACAGCTTGGAAAATGTTTCGAAAATCCAGGGATCCACTCCAAAATCGGATAATATTCGCCAAACATGACGCGATGATTTTTGAAATATCGTTCAACAATTCTACCTCGCCGATCAATTAACACCGTCGAGTTGTAAGCTTCGTCTCCGATATACGTGCCAAATGTCCCAGCAAGCAAGGCAACAGGTTCGGGAAAAATCTCAGGAAACCCGGTTGCCAGCCGCCAACCCTTTTGCAATCCTCCCGCCGCATCGTAGTCTCGAAGCCATTCAGGCGTTTTCTCGTTAATAGACATGACGTCGCATATCGGCAGATTCGATTCTGGCCAGACGATCAAGTCAATTTCTGCGGCTTCGCCGCGAGCCCGCCAAGTCAATTGACAGCTTTGTTCGAATTTTTCGTCGCTTTCCGCGTTTCGCTCGTACAAGTTGGTGTCAACGGAACTCTGTACGAGAGCGAGATTCAGACTGCGCTTTTCATCAATAGCAATGGCTTCGTTCAATCGGAATTGTCCATAACCCAATACCACGGCGATCGATCCTACGGCGACGAATGCCTGGAACCAACTCGTTTTTCGTTCGCAACACGAAGCATAGACCGGAATTCCGATCAAACTTGTCGCAAACAATACCATTACGAAAGTCAACGTGTAGCCGCCGAAGAGATCTGCGACTTGGATTATGATCGGTAATTTGAATTGGGAATGAGACAGGCAGACCATGCCCATGCCCGTCAATAAATTGCACCGCATCCATTCGACTCCTGTCCACGCAACAGGCGCCGCGATCCACAACGGTATCCGACAGCCATGTACGAGAGACCGAGTCGTTCCCACCAACAAAACCGTGTACAGCGAAAGATAAACACTCACGGTCATCCAACCAAACCAGAGTGCCCAGTGCGGAATTGGAATAAAGTAGAAAGTGGCCAACCAATAAACCAAGCCTGCAAACCATAGCGAGCGATAAGGACGTTTGCCAGGCAGCCGTTTAAGGCCGCACAGCCAAATCAACGGGGCCGGCGCGACCCAGGCCAGGAACCATAATCCCACAGGAGGGAATGACAACCACAACATCGTCATCGTCGCCAGCGCGGCGATCAAGGTCAGCCGAGAACTTGATTGCTCTTCGCTTTTCTCTTCAGGATCGCCGATTTGATTTTGACGCGATCTCTCGGTTTCTTTCACGAACGAACTCTTTACTTGCGATAACCGTTTGGGCTCACGGGTAACCGACATCAATTGCTTCCTTTCAATACGAATCACCATCATCGTATTGGCATCCAGCGTAACTGGCTATATGAATGTAAGACGAGGTCGGAATTGGGAGGTCGGAGTCCTTTTTCTGCAACAGCCATATTGCGACGTTAGAAACCTAAGCAAAAACACGAAAGTTCCTTCGGTCGACAAGTTTTAGTAGGCCGGAACAAGCCCAGCGCCGTTCCGGCACTTCGTTGCAGATGGACTTATTAACAAAACCGGCGAGGGAGAATCCGCTAAGCCTGTGGTTCAAACAGCGATAGCTGGTCGAAACTCTCAATGCAAAAAAACCGATCCTGATTCTCGACCGATTTGTTACCTGGGCGAATGCTGAGAACGGTTTTCATGCCGGCCGCTAACGCAGCCGTTAGCTCCTCGCCGACGTCGCTAATAAACAGGATATTCTCGGCGGGAATTCCGAACTCGCGGGCAATTTTCCCGTAGCTTTTCCATGCTTGCTTCGGTCCTGTCGTCGTGTCGTAATGACCGCCGATCATTGGCAACAGGTCGCCCGCGACTGTATGGCCGAAAAACAACTGCTGCGCGGCAATGCTTCCAGAAGAATAAACCCTGACGTCGATTCCTGCCTCGCTCCAAGCCTTGATCGCGGGTGCGACGTCATCGTACAAATGAGCAACCAACTGACCCGAGTGAAATCCATTTTTCCAAATCAAGCCTTGAAGTTGTTTCAGGCCAGTCGCCTTGACGTCAGCATCCATCAGTTTGATGACCGCTTTGGAAACGAGTTTTTGTTTGTCGACCTCGCTGGCCTGGCCCAACCATTCGTCGACGGATCCCGCCTCAATGTCGGTTGCGAGCAAAGGCAAGCAATCTTGAACCGCTTCGGAGCCCCATTCCTGTTGCAGGAAACGATCCAGCTCTCGTCGCACGAATGGAAACATTTCATCGTACACAAAGCTGATCGAAGACGTCGTGCCTTCGACGTCGAGGAGAATTCCCTGAATATTCATAGAGAAACCTGGAGGAACCGAAAAAGGCGATGATTACAGTTTGACCGGACTTTCGAATTCGCCGCCTTGATCGCCTTCAAGGTAACTCGGGCCCATGCAAACCGGCGCGTAGCCTTCGTGAGTCGCCTCGTCCATGTAGTGCGGGGTCCAACCCGACATGTCTTCGAACAAGCGAATGCAGCGAATGGTTTTGTCGCCGCAAAGATTAAACCAGTGATGCGTCCCTTTTGGAACGCTGATCAAGTCACCCGACTCGACAGTGATGCTGAAGACAGGTCCTTTATTTTCAGGATTTATATGAAAGACCCCGCTGCCTTTAACGGTAAAGCGGACTTCGTCCTCGGTATGAAGATGTTCCTTGTCGAACTTGGCCAACATCTCATCGAGTCCCGGAGTATCTGGATTCACGTTGATTACGTCAGCCGTGACAAATCCG
>CAMYNE010000135.1 GCA_947259675.1 uncultured Pirellulaceae bacterium | reverse complement strand
GAAAGGGCGATTGAAGATCTTGTCGAAAAAGAAGACGAATCGGGCGTCCAGGGAAAACGTGTTTCACCTCAGTTTCCAGTTGAACTTGGTCAAGGAATTGCCAAACACAACAAAGAAGTTCGTCGCAAAAAAGCAAAAACCTGGAAACGCGTCAAAGCGATACCCAACACTACGCGCTTGATGGTAGGCGACAAAGATGAACTTGAAATGAACGGCATGCAGGTCAACGTCCAGGTCGACGGCTTTCGTGCGCGGGTGTTGATCGACTGTTTCTATTACAACCATCACCCGCGCCAGCTGGAAGGTACCTTCAAGCTGCGTCTACCCGACGATGCTTCCCTCTACTACTTCGCGTTTGGTCAGAGTGTCTACGAATACCGGCCCGAAGGAAAGTTGGCGGCCGAAGAATTTTTGCCAGCGGGCCAACAGTTTGTGTCACTCCGGCCGGCTGATATCTCCAGGGTTCGACAAAACGACTGGCAACATGTCAAAGAAGCTCGCATGGTTCCGCGTGAGAAGGCGGCTCATGCGTACCGCCAAGAGGTGCGTAAACGAGTTGATCCGGCACTTGTGGAATGGTCAGGCGCGGGTGTCTTCAACGCCAGAGTCTTTCCCTTGATGCCAAACAAGTTGCATCGGGTCGTCATCGGTTACGACGTAAATCTTATACAAACTGATGGGGGATTGGCTTACGAGCTGGATCTTCCTGAATCAATGGGCGAGTGCAAAGTCAACTTGAATGTGCTCGAAATGGATGGCGTTGAATACAAGATTACGCCGGATGTTAAGCCAGTTGAAAATATGTCGCGAGTAGAAAGGCTCAATCAGGGTAAAGCCGATCAAATCCGTAAACTCTCGCAGCAGCGACAACAGTTGTTGGGGCGACTCGGAAAAGAGCATCCTCAGGTTTTGGAAATCGACAAACAGATCGATGCTGTTTCCGATTTGCGAAATCAGGCGTTGGAGGCTGAAGGTGAAGATCGTTTGCTCGAGTCTCAGTATCATTTCGACAATCCCGAAGCGAAAACGATTCGATTGACGTTTACAAACGCCGAATCTTTGTTGTTGCGATCGGACGACGAAACTGATGGCAGTTTCTGGGCGACTCGGATTACGCCCGACCTTCCAAAAATCACTGGCGACGCGAACGATCGAGCGGTTTTTCTGGTGGACACATCACTCAGCAGTCAACCCGATAAATTCAATGTTTGGCTGAAGTTGATGCAGGCCACATTAAACAACAATCGCGGCTCATTGAACAAATTCGCAGTCGTGTTTTTCAATGTTGAAAATCATTTTTGGAAAAATGAATACTCGGAAAATACCGAAGAAAATGTGCAGCGACTGGTAGATGATTGCCAGCAACTGGCACTCGAAGGCGCAACCGATCTTTATGGTGCCATTCAAAAGGTCGCAAGTGCCGACTGGATCAAGTCTGACAACAAGACGCCGGATCTGTTTCTGTTGAGCGATGGGGCCGCAAACTGGGGTGAAACTAATTTGCGATTGCTCAACGGCCTGGTTGCTGACAGCAAACTTGGACGTCTGTTTGCCTATCAAACCGGCCTGACCGGAACGGCGATTGGCAATCTGCGTTTTATTGCCGGTGCAACGGGTGGAGCCGTTTTCAGTGTCGCTGGTGAAGACGAAATTGCAAAAGCTTCGATCGCTCACCGTCAACGTCCCTGGCGAGTTACCAATCTGATCGTTGAAGGTGGGACCGATGTGATGACAGCGGGCCGGGTTCAGTGGATTTACCCAGGTCAGACGATTACGCTTGTCGGTCGCGTTGGATTGGATGGCGCTGAACCCGTTGACCTGGGCAAGATCGTCTTGAAGCTGAAACAGGGCAACGAAGAAAAAACGATTGAAATGAGCTCGGAACGAACGGTTCAAACCGATCTTGCCAGCCGATTGTACGGCCAAGTCGCTGTAGGCCAATTAGAGAGTCTGGGTGATTCGGTCTTTGACGTGGCAACCGCGTACGCTCGCCATTTCCGCGTCACGGGTCAAACCTGTTCTCTGTTGATGCTCGAATCCGAAGCAGACTATCAACGGTTTGATATCAAACCAGAGGAAGATCTGTTTGTGATTAAATCAAAGGACGCCGGGAAACTGATCGGGACAACGCTGAAAAACAAGGCGGCCGAGTTGGCTGATCCCAAGCAACAGCTGACTTCCTGGTTGGCGAGACTTGAATCGATGCCAGGCGTGCAGTTCAAAATGCCAACTGCTTTGAAGCTTGCACTGGACGACATGAAAATCGTCGCGATTTCGAAATCGCTCGATTGTTCGCCCACGATTCGAGAAGGATTGTCGGACGATTACTTACAAATGCTTTCGCGTGAACCGCTCGACTACAAACTCGTCAAGAAAGAAGCCGACCGGCGGCTTGCCAATCGAGATGATCGAGGCGGCTCACCGACTGACGAAGCACTAAAAGTCATGAGCAGCCTCGTTGAACGCAATCCGGGTGATCTGGTGTTGGCCAGGGACGTTGCTTTTTCGGCGATGGAACTGCAACGTCCGGCACAGGCCTATCACCTGCTTCGCCGAGTTGTATTGGAGCGACCGTATGAAAGCAGTGTTTATGTGGCTCTTGGTCAATGCCTGGCGCAAGTTGGACAAGCGGATATGGCGATGGTTTATTATGAAATCGCCGTTAATAGTACATTCCAAAATCGTTCCAGCGATTACAAGAAAATCGTTGCGTCCGAATATTCACACTTGTTGCGAGAGGTCATTTCCGGCAAGCAGGAATCGAGCGTTAAAGAATTCGCAAAAGCAAGACTGACATCGTTGACGGAAAAGCTGAATATCGCACCCTGCGATGTCGTAGTCACGATGATGTGGAACACCGATCAAACCGATATCGACTTGCACATTGTGGAACCTTCGGGCGAAGAGTGTTTTTATCAGCATCGGGACACGAAATCCGGCGGGCATTTGACGCAGGATATTACCGACGGATATGGTCCTGAAATGTATACGCTCCCGAAAGCTCCCCAAGGTGAGTACCGATTGCTCGTGAAGTACTATGCCGGCAATCAAAATCGTACGGACTTGCGGAGCAAAGTTTATTTGACCATTCATCACAACTTTGGTCGTGAAAATGCCTCGGTCACTCGGAAGTCGATCGAGTTGTCCGAGGTGGGCGGAAAGGAGCCAATCGACACGTTCTCGGTAAAGTAAGTTGATGGTTGATGGTTGTCTCAGATCTCAGATGGGTGTAACTCGCTGGCCTCTGTAGAATTGGCAAGAAACCCCCGCGCCTACGCGAATCGTAACTTTGTAAAACCCGCCGGAGCATACCAGTTCAAGGGTGTGCGGTTGGGCACACCCGAGGTGTGTTAAACTTTTCGCAATTTTCGTTTCGCGACTAATTTCACGTTGCTACGAAAATCAAAATCCGCAGAACGTGCAGGCGATTTGCTTTTTTTTCGACTTGTTCGCAGACCATCGACCATAACGATTAACCCGGTTGTCTGTGACATTCTTCTCAAGCCAAATCGACTTGTGAATTCGAATCCGCTAACCGATATTTATCGTAGTTCAGTGCGTCGAAGGAATCGAAATCCCGGTCGGAGGCTGGGGTGCTGAACATTGAAGGGACCGCAAGGTTCCTCTTCAATATTGAGCACTCGTAACAACGGCAGAGTAGTTTGATACTTCTCTGCACCAGCATCCTACTACGGAGCATTGATCATGGCCGACAAGACAATTCGAGTGGTGACACGCGCACCCGATGGTACGATTCGCGAACGCGATTTCAACGCCCTTGATGAATTGGAAAATCAACACGAAAAAATCGGGATCGACGATTGTAGCACCGATCTTTCACTGCGAGGGTTTCCAGTCTTTCGTGGTTTAATCGGTCCAATTCCTGACGGTAAAACGGTCGTTCGATATGAATCGCCCGACATCTTTGAAGTATTGACGAAGGAGTGGAGTCAAAAAAAGACCAAACGCCGTCGCCGAAAATCAGCAGTTCCCGCGCCGATGGCGTTGCCGACTAATCCTAATGCAGCACCGATCTCGAACGAATTTGTTTGAGTCGACTTTAAAACCAAATCGCCACACACCATCCGGACTTGAAAGTTTCAAGTAAAAACCCGGAACGCCCTCAACGGGCGTTTTTTTTTGCCAGCATTTGTTGGCCAAAATCCCCGTCATAATCCGGGTTTTTGTAACCGTTTTTCAATATCACCAGGAGCGCGAACCATTCTCGCCTGGTTGGCGTACCATTGCTGCCGGGACGCACCGACAACCCAACTACGATGTTCGGATCAATCCTCCAGAACACGAGTGGTCCATTTGTTTAACAGACCGTTACAAACAAATCGCCCTTCAAAGCATACATGGGTTGTATGGATCACGCGGCCGAAAGATGTTTCAATTTTTTTGACCGCGGCAAAACCATGATCTATTTTTCTACAGCCTTTCTCGTGTATATGTTGCGCGTATAGCGCCGGCGAGTTTGGCCGTTCCCTGATTCGACCGAGTCCTGTTTTTGCTTCGCTCCCAAATCAAGTAGCAATCTCAGGTAAGTGGTCGCCCTCGAAGGATGGCAAAATTTATGGATACCTGCTCCCGGATGAAATTGCACCCCCTTGTTCGCCTTTGTAGTCTCGCGCTCTTGAGTTTCTGTGTTAGCGAGTTTTCGATTTCCGTGGTGGTTGGTCAGACAACGATCGACTCAACTCAGTTTGACCGCGCTCCGCTTCGGTTCAAAACACCAATTACTCCTTCGTCCAGGATCAGGCTGAAGCAGAATACGCCTTTTCAGGCAAACGGATATCAGTCGTCCGATCGACCTTTCTCCGCTTCGGAAAACCCCGATCCGGTTCAACGGGTCAATTTTGAGGCTGCCGATGCGGAAAAGATCCTCGAAGAAGGCCTGCAATTGGAACGTGAGGGCCATTGGGGAGAAGCGCTCAGCCTGTATCAACAATCATTAAAAGAAATTCCGAATCACGCGGAACTTGAGCGTCGCCGGGCATTGGCGAGAATTCATTTCGACTTGAATCGCCGCTATTCAGATTCCAGTTTTCTGAAAACGATTGCTGAAACCGGAGGAACCAAAGCTCTCAATGTTTACGCCGAAGTATTACTCAAAATCCAATCCTATTACGTTGATCAACCTGATTGGAATCAGCTTGCGGGTTACGGATTAACGAGTCTGGAAGTCGCGATGTATAACCCTGAATTCGTCAAGGCAAACATGGGTTCAGGTGTTTCCAAAGCCCAGATCGCGACCGCCATTCAAGAAACCCGCTCCAAGCTGAAACAATACCCCGCTGGAACGCGGCATGAAATCTATGTGATTGCCAGTGCGACTGCCAAATCGCTGCAGGCGAAATTGGGGCTTCCGCCGCAGGCCACGATTTACGAGTTTATCTGCGGAGCCATTTCGGCACTTGATCCATATTCCGCTTTTATGTCATCCAACCAGTACGAAGAGACCATGTCTCAAATTGAAGGCAATTTCGTCGGACTCGGCGTCGAGCTGCGAACGCATCAGGATAATTTGGAAATTGTGGGCGTGATTCCCACCGGTTCGGCGGGACTGGGAGGCATTGTCAAAGGCGATCGCGTGATCGCGATTGACAAAATACAAGTTGCCGAAGTTGGCAGTGAACGCGCCGCTGACATGCTTCGCGGAATTGAGGGTACCTTTGTGTCGTTGACAATTGATCGAGGCGGAGTTCCGAAAACCGCGACACTTGAAAGAAAAAGAGTGGAGATTCCGAGCGTGGACAACGTTGAAATCGTCGATTCGGCAAACGGCGTCGGTTATATCCAACTAACCAACTTTCAAAAAACAACTGCCCGCGATTTCGATGCCGCACTTTGGAAGCTTCACCGGCAGGGCATGCGTTCGCTGATCGTGGATGTTCGGGGAAATCCGGGTGGTCTGCTTTCGGCTTCAGTTGAAGTGGCCGATCGTTTCGTTGGCAACGGTGTGATTGTTTCAACTCGCGGACGCAATCCACTGGAAGATTATATCCATCACGCCCAAATGGCCAGTACGTGGAGAGTTCCGTTGGTAGTTCTGGTTGATGAAAACTCGGCGAGTGCGAGCGAGATTTTTGCCGCTGCGATTCGCGATCATCGTCGAGGCATGATTGTCGGCCAACGAAGTTATGGAAAAGGCAGTGTGCAGGGCATCTTTCCTCTCAACGTCTCCGGGGGCGGCGTCCGGCTGACGACAGCCAAGTTTTTCTCGCCGACCGGAAAGCCGATCAGCGATGTTGGTGTCAAAGCAGATGTTGTCGTTCGCGAAACAGCCAAACCTTCGCTGGAAGGCGAACAAGCGACGACGGACGCTGGACTCAGGATCGGGATTCAGGCCGCCAAACAAGCAGCCGAACAGCGGCAACAGCGAGTTCAACGACAAGCGACAGCAGGTCGCGGTTGAACTTCGCGATTTCCCGGACCCAACAAAAGCGGCCTGGTTTCCAGCCGCTTTTTTTATTGCGCCAACTCGGTTACTGTATTTCTCAGTGTGACACCCCCTGAACACATTTGGCACTGGATCGAAGCGATATGGAAGAATTCGCGAAATTTCGGCACCAGCTCGCTCGCCCAATCGAAGATAAAATTCGAGAGCTGCAACGGCATGACCGCCTCAAACACATGATATTTGGCTCGCAATTGTCACCAGAAATTCTTGAAAAGCTGCGTCGAAATGCAGACATGATTCGAAACATGGCCAGATCGCGGCAAGGCAACGATCGATTGCGACAGCTGCTGCCTCACAAACGGGCGATGCTTTACTTCACGCAGCCTTCGACTCGGACGTTTCTTTCCTTCATGGCGGCCTGCCAGATTCTGGGAATCACTTGCAATGAAGTCCGCAATCCCGAGACGTCGTCTGAGGTGAAACGCGAATCGCGAATGGATAGCATTCGCATGTTTAGCAGCTATTTCGATGTTATCGTGATGCGTTCAAAGATCTCGGATTTTGCCGAGTGTTGTTCGTACATGATGAATGAACTCGAAAATCAAGAGATGCGAGCCATTCCGATTGTCAACGCGGGTTCCGGTAGCGACGAACATCCGACACAGGCATTGTTGGACATGTATACGATCTTGCGGACGTTTGATTTTGATGAGACGTCTGCCTCCGCTCGTTCTCGACTGGGTCGGCTGAAGGAAAAATACTCCGATCTAAAACCGGGGCCAGCGGGCAAGACGTATCTTTTCTGCGGTGATATTGGCCGGGGTCGAACCGTGCGATCTCTCGCAGCAACTTTGGCTCAATATCCGGGCGTGCGAATGTTCTTTGTCGCCCCGGCACATGAAGTGCTGAAACTCGACGCAGAAATGAAGGATCGACTCGATCACCAGGGCGTCGACATCTACGAGTTTACCAGTCTGGACGCCAAATTAGATGGCGATCCAATCCTCTCGCAAGCCGACTGTGTTTACATGACTCGAATCCAGCGGGAACATAATTCGAAAGAGACGGAAGAGCAGATTGCCAATATCGATCTGGCTCCGTTCAAGTTAACGCCCGATCGTGTCAATACGTTGAAGGACTACGCGCCAATCATGCATCCGTTTCCTCGGGACAGTGTGGTTGGTGAAATACCCACCGAGATCGATTCGGATCCTCGGGCGATGTATTTTCGACAGGCCCGCAATGGAATGTGGGCACGCGCCGCATTGTTGGTTCACCTGTTTGATGCTGTTGACAGCCTGTATCTGGCTTATCATGACGTTTTTGGTCGTGCTCAGGATTAGACGGTCTCGCAGTGAAAATTCTCCGCGCCTGCGTGCATGTTTTCGAACTGAATTCAATTCCGCCTTGGTAACAACAACTTCTACTTTCGAAATTCCTTGTCGGGAAATCGATTCGCTTCAGGGATACTTGAACATCGAATGTCGTACAAGTAGTTATGAAATCCGAAGTCACGCTGTTGGTTAGTCTTGCGCCGCGTTAAATAACGGTGTTTGAAAAATCAACGAGTCTATTCGCCTGATTCTTGGCGTGGGAGGCCAAGGATTTCGTCAATGGATTCCCCGATTGGGATCTCAACGACTTTGCGTTTTTTTCTTTCTTCTTCCAGCACGCGGTTGGGAATAGCTTCTGGCAAGAAATGCAGCTCACGGCTCGCGATACGCAATGAAAAATAACCGAAAAAGATCATCGCCAAACCGATGAAAGCGGTCGCGATAATCGGAGCCTCATTGCCTGTGCCGTATCGCATCAACTCCCCGAATGTGACATACCAATTGGTCGCCAGGATCAGTGAATATTCCCTGCTGGTATTCGGCATCCATTGCATTTTGGCAAGGACGGGAACGAAGGTGACGACCATCAAAAACACGATGGTTACCACTGCTCCGTAAAGGGGACCTGCATGCGGGCGTTTTTTTACGCTTGCTTTGAGCAGCAGGAACAAGATGGAAAGAAATGTAATCCCGTAGATGCAATTCGAAATCATGATCAATAATATTTCTTCGATCTCGTTTCCTGACAGAGTTCTGTCAGAGCTGCCTCTAATGGCTGCGTCAACGTCTGGTAAAACGTAAGGCGCCAACAGCATCATCAGCAGCAGAAGCAGATTCCAACCAAGCATATTGGAAAGCGCGAACAGGTAACCTCTTCCTGGGCCCGGCATGAACAACGACATGACGGATCGGCTGACGACTGTTTTGGGAAGCGCCCGTTTGACACGACGCGACATAATCGCCGGAACGGCGCTCATCATTGCGCCCATAAACAGCCAGTAATGAACAATGGTCATGGAGACCGGCCCAGCGATTTCGGAATCGAAAAAGTAAGACAACATGGCTGCGATCCATCCGAAGAAGAGAATCTGCTGAACCAGCATCGCCACGCGAATCCAGCTGGATCGATTGTCGGCCTCAAAGGACACTTGTGCAGCGGCGGCCGTGAACAGCAGGAATGAACTGGAAACAAGGAGCGACAAGTAACCAAACATGATGGTCGAAGCCTGCTGATCGTCCAGGCCGGAAAAAATGCCGACAAATTGATAAGTCAATCCGTAGGCAAAGAGGCACCAGAGCCAGTACACAAATGCCAAAGCAAACAGGAAAAATACAGAGATCAGCACGCCGAATTGTCGGGACGAGCGGGCACCGCTGGCCAGAAACAAGGCCGTCACGCACAAGCTTATCGAGGAGGTCACGGCCAAGCCTAAGCCCCACCAGATTTGGCGAATATCGATCCCGCGCAACAAATAGGTAAACGCGATACACGGAGCCAGAACCGAGAGATAGACCATAATCTGCAAAATAGAGCTGCCGAGCTTCCCCCAAATTATCTGGTACGGTTTGAGAGTGGTAATTGAAACGAGTTGTAATGTTCCATCTTCAAACTCTCGAGCCAACGACCGAAACGTCGCAAACGGGATCACAATTGCCAGCGGAAATCCCAAGATCAACCAAAAACCGAACAGCAAATATTGGCCAGGTGACTGGTCATCACCGTATTCAGATTGGACGTAAGCGAGTGCCCCAAGCGCCCAACAGGTGACCACGATCAGCAGACCAAAAAATGTCCACAGAAATTGAAGGGATT
>CAMYNE010000134.1 GCA_947259675.1 uncultured Pirellulaceae bacterium | reverse complement strand
GAACAATTCGTTCGAAAAAACCTCACGTTTATGGAACACATTAAGGCGCGCACCGAGAAAGGATGGGAGATTGGCGGAAGAGGAGGCGGTATTCCTATCAAAGGTTCGTTCGTTTATCTCATCTGGGTACTCGAAGCCATCATCGTTGCCTATTCAGCGATTGCAGCTCCCACCCGTCGAGCCGGCGAACCGTTCAATGAGAAACTGAATGTATGGGCTTCCGAAGAAGAAGTTGTCATGATGCTCCCGGTTACCGAGCCCGAAATGGTTTCACAAATCAAGGCGGCAACCAGCGTTGATGAATTGCTGCAGATCCCAATTCCAAAAACCGATGAGTCGCATGAATTTGCCAAGTACAGGGTCAACAGTATCGAGGGTGAAGAATTGGAAGACGCCTACCTTTCCGTTGACCTGTTAACGATCACGCTCAACAGCGAAGGCCAAGAGGAAACAAAAGAATCACCGCTTGTGAAGCATGCCGTTCTTTCCTCCGCTCAAAGAAAACAGTTGCAAGAAAATGCGAGCCTGCTTCAAGAAGCGATGGAAGAATATCGAGAGGAAATCGAACGCGAAAGAGCTGCCGCCTATGCCGCCGCCAAAGCCGCTGCAGATAAAATCGATTCTGGCGATGAAGAAGCAGCCAGCGATAATGAGGCCGAGGTCTAAAACGAGATGGCTACCATCACGACAATTCAGAAATGTCTCTCGGCTCCACGAAAGAGATGAGAACAATGAATTTCAAATTTTAGATTTCCAGATTTGAAATCAAATTCTACTAATCTGCCTCAAACTCACCTCGAATTCCGAATTCCGACCTCCGACCTCCGAATTCCGACCTCGACTTCCAACCCTCCTACTTCGGTCTGATGGATTCGAGATCTGAAAAAAAATCTGGATAAGTCTTCGAACAACAGTCAGGGTCGAAAATGATGATCCCGGGTTGCTTGAGCCCCACCAACGACAAACTCATTGCCATCCGATGATCATCATAAGTCTCGATTTCTGCGCCCCGAGTTAGACCCGGGTGAATGACCAGCCCATCTTCCAGCTCGTCGACGGTCGCACCGAGCTTTCTAAGCTCGATCGCCAGGTTGCCGATTCGATCAGTTTCCTTAACTCGGTTGTGAGCCACACCACGAACTGATGTTGAGCCCGGAACAAACAGCGCGACCGCCGCCAAAGTCTGTACCGTATCACTGATGTCGGACATATCAATTTCGAGCGACGTTGTGGCCGGTCCGGTGATCGAAATCCCGTCGTCTTCAATTTTCAACTTGCATCCCATGTCAGCGAGGCATTTCGCAAAACCGATATCCCCTTGCAAAGAATTCTGGTTCAGCCCAAATACTTTAACCGTACCCCCGCAAATTGCGGCCGCACCCCAGAAGTAACTGGCAGCGGAAGCGTCAGGTTCAATCGAATATTCGCAGGCCTTGTAGGTCTGTCCCGCTTCCACAACAAATTTGTCGAATGTTACATTAGCCGAACAATCCACGCCAAAAGACTTCATCACCGCTTGGGTCATGCTTACATAAGGCCGCGAAATCAAGTTTCCCTCAACTTGAATTTCGATTTTTCCGCTGGCCAAGGGTGCCGCCATCATAAGTCCGCTCAAGTACTGACTTGAAATATCGCCACGAACAGTCAGGACACCGCCACCACTGCGACCGCCTTTGATCTGCACCGGCGGACAGTCATCATGATTCTCGGTTTCAATTGCGGTGCCAATTTGTTTCAAAGCGTTAACGAGATCACGAATCGGTCGCTGGTGCATTCTTTCGACTCCTGATAATCGAAAGTTGCCTCCACCCATCGCACAGACTGCAGTCAAAAATCGCATCGTGGTTCCGCTGTTACCAACGAACATCTCGGTAACGCCGGCGGTATTCGAATGCAGTTGCCCGCCGCAGCCGTCCACCAAAATCTCACCACTGATTTCAGTTTGATTGAAAGCAATGCCAGCCTTTTTGAGTGAGTCAATCATCACACGGCAGTCATCACTATCCAATACGCCGTTGAGCTTCGATTGACCCGCGGCAAGAGCTGCGCAAAGAAGCGCCCGGTTCGTAATACTCTTCGAACCGGGCGGTCGGATTGACGCGTCAAGTGTGCCGACAAACGGTTTTACCTCAAGACTGGGTCGCATCAGTGTTCGCAATCTTCCACAGGTAATTGTCGCTACGAATAAACATTGCACGATTTGAAATGGCTGGCGAACCCAGGAAGACACCGTCTTCGAAATTTTGCTCGTGAATGATTTCCATATTTGTTCACCCGTCGTTGTGTTTGATCGTTAGCCGTCTAAAACGATGGCTAAGATGAAAGACGGTTCGATTCTACACCAGCCGCCAACCCTTCGCGACCGAGCTTCTTTTTGGGCGACGAAAACCTGGCGCGACGGCAACCACAGCGCTGGCTTCGTTCTTGATTTTAGACGCCGCCTGCGGCTGGTCGTTAAACGAAATACCGTTTTTAGTGAGAGTTTGATCGACCGCCAAGAAGCATCTATACTGTCGCTTTCCAACAACCAACAGGAGCAGACATGAAGCCTGGATTTAATCGACGACACTTTATGGCCACCTCTGGCGTTGCCGCAACCGGATTGGTGTTGCCAGCCGCAAATTTAACCGCTGCGTCACCATTGGAAAAAATGAAAGAAAATCACTCGAATCCGCCATTCAAAGTTTCAATTGCTGAATGGTCGCTTCATCGAGCGCTTTTTGACAAGAAAATCACAAATCTGGATTTCCCAAAAGTCGCCAAAGAAGAATTTGAAATCGATGCCGTCGAATACGTGAACCAATTTTTCAAGGACAAGGCCAACGATTTAAGTTACTTGATGGATTTGAAAATGCGTTGCGATGACGTCGGCGTAAAATCACTTCTGATCATGGTCGACGGGGAAGGTCAGCTGGGAAATCCGGACGCTGCCCAAAGAATGAAAGCAGTTGAAAACCACCATAAATGGGTGGTCGCCGCAAAGTACCTCGGTTGCCACTCCGTCCGAGTCAACGCGGCCTCGAGTGGCAGTTGGGAGGACCAGGCCAAACACGCTGCCGATGGATTGGCCAGCCTAAGCGAATTCGGAGCCAAGTACGGGTTGAACGTGATCGTCGAAAACCACGGTGGCCTTTCCTCGAATGGTAAGTGGCTTTCCCAGGTTATCAAAGCCGTGGCAATGGATAATTGTGGCACGCTGCCGGATTTTGGAAACTTCAGAATCGGCAAGGGCAAAGACGGCAAAGATGAATGGTATGACCGTTACACGGGAGTGCGGGAATTAATGCCATTCGCAAAAGCCGTCAGTGCCAAGAGTCATGACTTTGACGAAAACGGTAACGAGAAAAACACCGACTTTGCGAAAATGATGAAAATCGTCTTCGATGCTGGTTA
Organism: uncultured Pirellulaceae bacterium; assembly: GCA_947259675.1. Classification (GTDB taxonomy): domain Bacteria; phylum Planctomycetota; class Planctomycetia; order Pirellulales; family Pirellulaceae; genus Mariniblastus. The sequence goes on along the minus strand of CAMYNE010000134.1, from coordinate 2,950 downwards.
CCGGGGGTATGTCGGAGTCGAGTATGAGGGTAACAGTTTGGATGAGTATGCCGGAGTGAAAGCAACCAAGAAGCTTCTCGATAAGGTGTTTGCTGAATTCACTACCGGCTAACACCCGACTCGACTTTGGGTAGATCTTGCCCTGCTTGCCACCATCATATTCGTTCGCCCACGTCACTAAAGGCGTGGGCTTTTTGCTTGGTTATTTGGCGATTTTTCTGATCGGGATTAAGCAGACACTTGGCAAATGAGACATGCCGGATTGCACAAAAAATGTGCACATTTTCCGTGCACGCAAATTAGGCACAGCTGCGCGCGCTATTTGCAGAATCGTCGAATCGACGTAAGTGCATGCAATTTAATGACATTATGTCGACGCTATTGATCGCTCTGAATACTTGTCGCGTGACGTCACTCAAAGACATTGTCGGCGAGCTGACTTTATCGTCTTCAACCAAAATCTCGCACAAGCGAAAGGAGTCCCCCGTGAACGAAACAATGGTCCAACAAGAAGGATTTGCCGGACGTTGTCAAAAAGTTCTCCAAGTTGCCAAAGAGCTTTATCTCTCGAAGCCAGATTGGGTCACGTTCTTCCGTGAGACACTTGGCGTTAATGGAGCCGCCCGAAGTGTCTTTCCAACTCAATCTGAATATGTCTCATTCGAGCAATGCTCGGAGTACCACGAGATTCAACAGATGGTCGCCAATCTTCGCAATCGCAAGATTCCTGGTAATGGCAGTAATGAGCCCACTCGCGTCATCACGGTCCGCCTTCCTGAGAGTCTACATGAGGCTTTGAAACAGGAAGCAACCGATCATAACACGAGTATGAATAAGTTGTGCATTTCCAAGCTGCTGCAAGTTCTAATTGAAAATGAAAGGGCAGCTCAAATAAGTGCTCAAGCCAGTCCGACAGCACTGGCCCCGGTCAGGTCATCACTGCCACCAGTGCCCAGGCCCACTAACTCAATGCCACCGGTGCCAGCACCCTCGGTGCCTTCACCACCGGTCCCCAGTCCGTCGACGACCCCCAATTTTCGTTCGACCTACAACCAATCCGGACCCGCTCCAAATCAAAACCGTTTTGGACAATAGAAGAGGAGCTGGATAGGCCGGAAATTGCGACCGCATCCCGGTCGCAACATAGACGTAGCGTTGAAGATGGATTCGCGCTGAGGCTGTTCAGGAGGGACGCCTCAGCGCGATTCAGCGCTGCAAATATTGTCATCTGGGGCTAGTTGGAGCGCGCAGTTGGTAGTCCCGCCTTTAGGCGGCCTTAGATTACGACTAAGAATGATGGTCCCAGGTTTTCCTCCTCATGATGACATCCAGCTCGCACTATTGGGACGTCATCATTATCGGGGCAGGAGCGGCAGGGCTGATGGCAGCCGCCAGCGCATCGGGGAGAGGGCGCCGAGTCCTGCTGCTGGAAAAAAATCGCAAGCTGGGTGTAAAAATCCTGATGTCGGGCGGTACTCGCTGCAACATCACGCATGATTGTGGCGCTAACGACATCGCTGCGGCTTTTGGTCAACAGGGCAAGTTTCTTCATTCTGCTTTGGCCGCGTTGCCACCTGATGAAATCATCCGCATGATCGAGTCGGAAGGAGTCACAACCAAAGTCGAATCCACTGGAAAAATATTTCCGGTCAGTAATAGCGCAGTCGACGTCAGGGACGCGCTCGTGAAAATCGGTACCCATGCCGGAGCAAAAATTGAGAACGAACAGCCGGTCGACGCGATCGAAAAAACCTCACAACCAATTGGGTCGAGCAAATCACACTTTCTTATTCACACAAACCAGGCGAATTTGGAATGTGAAAGCGTCATCGTCACCACGGGGGGCAAGTCTTACCCGGGCTGCGGCACGACTGGAGATGGTTACAGCTGGGCAGAGCGATTTGGTCATTCGCTTGTCCGCCCGGTCCCGGCGTTGACACCCATCACTTGCAATCAAAGTTGGGCGAACGATCTGAAAGGCATCACGATCGAAGACGCGGAAGTGAGTATCGTTGAGTCGATGACTGCCGCGCAGGGTATTACAAAAAAGAACCCCGCTCTCGACACTCGTCGCGGTTCTTTTCTATTTACCCATTTTGGTTTTTCTGGCCCCGCAGTTTTGAACGCCAGCCGAGTCATCACTCGTCGGCCATCCGTAGGCGGGCTATCAATGTTGTGCGACTTTGTTCCTGGAGTCACGAAAACTGATTTGGCCAATCGGTTTCGTGAACTGGCAGATAGCGAGGGCAAACTTCTGGTTGCCACAGCGTTGTCCCGAATTTTACCAAAACGACTTGCCGGAGCATTGATACGAAATGCGGACATCAGTCCAGATCTCAAATCGGCCGAGCTTTCAAAACCTCAATTGCAAACACTCATCCACCAGATCAAACAGAATCGATTACCAATTAGTGGAACGTTAGGGTTTAAGAAAGCGGAGGTCACGGCAGGTGGAATTGATCTGAACGAAGTCAGCAGTAAGACTTTGCAAAGTAAACTTGTTCCAGGGCTGTTTTTCGCTGGGGAAATACTAGACGTAGATGGTCCGATTGGCGGCTTCAATTTTCAAGCTGCCTTCAGCACCGGTTGGCTGGCCGGGTTAAATGCGTAGGAATGAGCGGGCTCGAGGTGTGGAGCAACGAGCGATTTTATTCGACATCTTCGTACTCATTTTCATCGTAGTCTTCGTCGACGAACTCTTCGTCATCGTCCTCTTCGTACTCTTCGTCGCCTAATTCTTCGTCGGCTTCCTCGGCCGATGCCTTGACATCGTACTCATCGTCTTCATACTCTTCATCGGATTCGTGCTCTTCATCGGATTCGTCCTCGTCATACTCATTTTCGATGTCTTGCTCGTCCTCGACGATTTCATTTTCGACGTCGGCATCGTCGATCGTACGAACCGTACTCATTGCCATCCTGGTCATTTTGGTTGACGAAGTCAGCGCTT
>CAMYNE010000133.1 GCA_947259675.1 uncultured Pirellulaceae bacterium | reverse complement strand
AGGAAAGACAAATGAGTGACTATGTGACAATGACAGTCTATGGAGCAGTTTACGACCGCTTGGATGCAGCTGAGTCGGATTACGATCTAGTCAAGGCTCTTTACCACGAGCTGGATCTAATGGACACGTTTGATGCTGCGGTGCTCAGGAAGAATGAAAGGGGCAAGGTCAAAATCGTCAAAAAACACGAGCAACCGACGCGAGATGGTGCATGGCTCGGAGCAGGTTGGGGACTCACGACCGGTTTGGTCGCCGCTTTGTTTCCTGCCGCGGCCGTTGGAACGGGGCTGTTGGCGATGACGACTGGTGCCGGTGCGGCGCTCGGGGCGTTGGCGGGACATGCCGCGGGCGGCATGAGCCGACATGATCTGAAGGAATTGGGCGAAGGGCTGGACGTTGGCCAGGCCGGCCTGATCGTGATCGCAGCCACGGATGTTGGCGCAAGGGTAGAGGAAGCGTTGAAGGCTGCTGGAAAGTTGTTTAAAGGCCAAATCAAGGTTGACCATAAAGCGATCGAAAAAGAAATCAAGGAAGAAGTCAAGGAAACCAGCAACGTCTAGTTTCGCTCTAGTGCGTGTCGCACGGACGTATAGCGGTCGTGGCGTTCTGATTGCCGGGCCAAACCGACGAAAAGGACGCCAAACTTAAACCAAACGCGCTCTAAAATCAGGATTGGCATTCAATCCGACGAATTTCAACGGTGGTCCGCGCAGGTGTGCGGGCCACCCGTTATTCAATTTTCGACATTCAGTGTTTACCACGATCTGCCCGATATCGGCCTAAAGGCCGGGCACGCGGTCAAACAATTTTTGCAATCATTTTTCAGGAAAACCAACATGGCAATCACCACTCAAATCTCACAAGACCAATGGCAAGACTTCCTGGTCAAGTTTTCAAACGGTAACCGCGGACGCGCGTTAAGCATGGAAACATTCGACTCGGAATCGGGTGACCTGGCGGCAACCAGCCAAGGCCAGTTAATGGCAGTCGACTACGATCCGGTTGGCAAAGGTAATGATATCGTCGTGACCACGGGAGTCGATGAAATTGATTATTCTCATACGATCAAGGCTCCTGTTGAACTCTGGCAAGCCCAGCACGACAACGGCGAGGTCGGGGCTCTGGAAATTATTGACCAGAATAATGTCAAAACGATTTTGAGTCTTAATTAGAAGAGAGCGGATCACCGCCATCACTAGGACGAGGGGCTGCGCAAAGATCACGCCGATCGACGCCGCTAAAAGTAGCTGCGAATTGAAGTTTTGATGAGTTCTGGGGGCAGCGGGTGATTGCGGGCTCAACTTTGGAATCGGAGCCAAACGATCTGATTGAATCTACGTGAGTTGACAGAACAAAAAACCGGGGTTGGCATTTTACGCACGATGGGATTTCAACTTGCATCAAGCGCGCAACCCCGCAACGGATTTGCTATTTATCTGTCTTCAATTTGGTTTGTGTCCCAACTTTTTTGAGCATTTTCTCATGTTCAATTCTAGATCTTTTGCCCATTGCATGGATCTCTTTGACGACTTCCGGGTCGGATGAGGTAACGATGCTAATGTTGACGCCAACGGTTCTGAGTTCTTTGAACTTCGCGCCAAGCATCATCAGCTTACCGTAGTTATGGCAGAAGCCGCACATGTCCAATTGCTCTCCCTGTTCCAACTTGGCGACGGTTTTTTCGACCCCTGCCTCCGCCTTGGCCATCTCCTCTTTCATATCATCCGGCACAACTGAAACGGTGATCATCCCGTTGTCGAGCATATGAGTTTCCCAATTGATTCTGTGCATAGAATCCTTCATCGATGCCATGTTCTTGCAAATCTCGCAATGATCCATGTCAAACCAGGCAATTTCCTTGTCCTGTTTTTCGTCATCCTGTACTGTGGCCACCGCCCACAAACTGGTCGAAACCAGTAAACCAAAAATTACTGTCAAACTAATTCGTCGAACCATCATTTGTTTTCTCCCAAAATAGTTTTCGCAAACAACCACAATGAATTTAGCCGATGAACACTACGGTTACAAATCTATTCAGCCCGATCTACCTTTGTTTTTTGATCTTGATATTCTTCGCTTCAAAGGGAATCGTCACCGACTCGGGAGCGATTCGGAAGTCCAATACCAAATCGGCTTTGGGGATTTCTTCAAAGTCGTAAGAATATTGCCAACTCGTTTTCCATCCGCCGGAAGTCCAGCCGTCCGGTTTAACCGTAAAAATGTCATTAGTGTTCATCAGTGTTCATTAGTGGTCCGTTTTGGTTGCGACCATTCTCATTCCGTGTATTCGGTATATTCCGTGGTTTTTGAAAACGGCGCGCAGATAATTAGAACCACGGAAGAAACGGAACACACGGAATTCTGTTGTGACCTTGCTGACGCCCCCTTGGAAAACTTGGGATCCTGATGGCTAACCTGCTTGCGGCTTTACGCCTTATCCCGTTTACGCCGCGGCGAGGAACGAGCCGCGCGAATTTTTCTTTTAATTTGTTTTGGGGGCAACTCGCCCATCTTGGGAGACGCCCCCGCGTAAACACGGGGGCTTGGAGTCCCTGGGCTCTCGCGGCTGGGAGGCCTCAATTCGCACGCCCGATATTTGTGCCTCCTTGGCAAAACTCTTAAACGAGTTCTGTTAACCTAAACGGATGCGAGTTCGCGGGCATCTTCTTCCACGGCTTTGCGAAGCTGATTTGGAAACTCAGGAAATGCCGTTAGAACTCGCGACCAGTTCGGAATCGCCTCACCGCCACCAGGATCTCGTTGAAATGTCTCGCCGGCAACTATGATCTGACGAGCGAATCCTTCAATCGCACCCTCTTCTTCATGGCGATCATATTCCAATCCGTTTACGATCGCATCTGCGTGGTATTGACGCACACTATCTTGTGCCGCGCGAAGATAGGCACTCCGCAACGTAACAAAATGCCCCGGTTGCATGACCGTTCCCATGCTGGCCAGGGTTCGAAAGATACTTGTCAAAATATCGGTCGACATTTTCATCAAGCCCTTCGTCGCATCATCTAATGACAACGCTTGATGCTTGTGTTCATATTGCCGACACAAATCAACCTGGCAAACGCGCTTGACCGAGGTGTTTCGGAAGACCTCCGCCAGCGTGCCAACCTCCAATCCCCAATCACTGGGGATACGGTTTGAGCGAGCAAGGTTTGAAGTCACCGCAAATTCGCCAGAGAGTGGGTAGCGAAAGCTGTCGAGATAAACGAGAAAGCGGTCGTAACCGAGTGTCGAAATCAAGGCTCCCAACAGGGGCTGGACTAACAATCGCACCACGCGTCCGTGCATTCGATCCGTTGTCCGCGCATAAAAGGCTTTACAAAACTCGAAATCCAGTCCCGGATGTGCCAATGGCAAACACAAACGAACCAGCATCTCACGGTCATAATTCACGATATCACAATCGTGCAATGCGAACGCTTTGAGCGTGGGATCGGCCATTAAAAAACCAAACGCTGTCCACACAGAGCGTCCTTTACCCGGCACGGAAACATTAAGTCCGGCATCGAGCAGTCGTTGATAAAGGCTCGTCATTCGTGGGCCGTCCGTCCAAAGCACGTGGGCTTTATCTCCCAATGAGCTGACGGCTTCCCGAGTTTGGTGGTAATCTTCTTCGTTAGGTGCGATTCCCAGGACAACCACGATCTGGTCGATAAAGTTTACGTTTTGCAAACGACGAACGATGTTCGCAAAAGGCTCAGCTCGCATATCAGAAGCGGTGACGGGCAGGACGAGGCCGATCTTGTACCGCTCGGTCGATTGATCAAGCAGCAACTCAAGCCTTTCGCGCTCGATCGTGCCCAAATCATGTAACGTAGTAATCAGCCCATGTTGAATGAAGTCTGCCATCTCAATTCTCCTGTAGCACGACTTGTTGTTTGGAACCAGTGAACGCTCCCGGTTTGGTTCTTGGCTTGTTCAGAATCGAACGCAACTCCTGTTCGACTTGTTCGAACGAAAAGTACTGCCGCGCCGCGCGATAGTTTCTTTCCACCATATCCTCCCGGTAGTCTTCATCTCTCAGAACGCGACGAACTTGTTCGACCACATCGTCGGTGAGAAAACCGTTCATCCCGATGGTGTGAAACCCGCATGGTTCGATATCCGCGCGAAAGATTGTGTAGCGATTACAGAATATTGGTTTCCGAAAGTATACCGCTTCCAAAAAAGCGTTGCCAAACCCTTCATACGTCGATGGGTAAGCGATCAGGTCGGCGTGCGGATAAACGTCCCAAATCGAGTATTGTTTGGAGCCATCGGCGGCGATACCACGCTCGGCCGCAATCAGGTGGTCGGCAATGATCGGTTCAACACCGAGGAGTTCTGCAAATTGTTGAATGCGTTGCAAGTAACCCTCGCCTTCGTCGTTGCCGTCGTGGGTGAGCACAAGTTTACATCTTGGGTCGTCAAGTCGGCGAATCAGCTCAACCGAGTGTTCAATTCCTTTGCGTGCCACGATACGGGTCGGTTGAAGGATCAAGATATCATCCTCCGCGACTCCGATGGCTTGCCGAAAATCGTCGGCGTATTCATCAGGCTCGTCCGGTGGGTGGGCAAAGTCCATCACGTTGTGAATCACCCGATACGGTTGCCCCGTTCGACGGCCAAATTCCTGGCCCGCAACCGTGCTGATCACGACATGGTCGATTCCTGGGACATCCGGTGGAAAAACGGCGTCGATGTAGTCGCTGACCGCATTGATCTGGAACCGTTCTCGCTCCCACGCGAAGTCGTGGTGATGGGCGATGCAAGGCATGCGGGTTTCGAACAGAATTTCCAAGAGCGCTGCACCCAAAGGGATGTTAACCGGGATCGTCAGCGAGTTCTGCGCAATCAAAAGGTCAAGCGAAAACTGTTCGATCGCTTGATAAATTTGATCCTTGATATTGTTCGCGATCTCGCGAATCCGTCGACTGAGTTCCGGGCTGCGAGATTCCTTCCCAAAAACATCACGATTAAGTGTTTGAATTTCCGGATGAAGAAAATCCGCTTGCTCGATAACAAAACTCATGGCTTGCGGGCGATCAGATTTTCCGCAAATGAAAAAACAATCGTAACCGAGATGTTCGAGCACGGATGTCCATTTACCGATCTCGAGACTGACCCCATCGGTTCCGGAAACGCGAGTTGCCACAAAACCGATATTTCGGATTTCAGGATTTTCTGTTGCCGACATTTGGAACTTTCGGATGTGGTCGCGACGTTGTGAATTTGTGTGCCGTTTCGCACGCGCCAAAACAGCATGACAGAATTGTCAAAGGTTGCAAATCAAGTGCCAATCCATCGTTGCCCAAAAAAATGGGTCAAATCGCATTTAACCACAGTAATTCGTAAGGCTTGACGAGAATTCGTCGTGCAGATTCGCACATCCGCTCGCTCAATAGATCACGATCAAAACGCAATTCTGAAAATTGCGAGATATCCAACAGTTGCTCTTTAGGGCTCACATTGGCGAGCACAAGAATCTTTTGCTTATGATCAAGGCTCGTTCTCAGGAAAGCAACTAGACAAGGATTATCGATTCTCCATACCTCCTGACTTGCATCTGGATGAAACGCGGCCTGTTTGACGCGTGCCGAGAGCAGCCGACGGTAGCCCGCGAAGACCTTCGCAGGAACAGAATTCGCCTCGTTCAACACGGCTTCGAGTTCGTCCCGCTGCAACTTGCGGCGATTAATACGCCTAGGCATCCCACTTTGCGCAGCCCCCCTCAAGTCATTTGGCGTTCCAAATAGGCTGTGGAAATAAATCGCGGGCATTCCACGGAGCGAGAGCATCAAACCCTGCGCGGTCAAGAACCGGCGAATATGGAATTCCGATCCCTTGCCGCCTGGCTCGTCCATCGCGCTGAAATAGCTGATGTTCAACTCGTATGGCGCTTCGGTGCCATCCGGTTGTCGTCGCGAGCTGACTTTCCCGCCAAGCTTTTTCACACGATCGACGAGTTGGTTCATGCGCTCCCGACTAACTAATCCTTCCAGTGGCCGGACTCCGACGCCGTCGTGGGAGGCGGTGAAATTAAGGAACGCGGTACCAGGTTTGCTTGGAGCCAACTCCGACAACCAATTTACGAGCGGTACGGCATCGCCACTCAACATCGCGTCAAGTAGCAATGGCGGAAGGCTGAATTGGTATACCAGATGAGCCTCATCATCTTCGCCGAAATAGCGAATGTTCTCCGCGTGCGGGACGTTGGTCTCCGTTAGCAAGAGCACATGCGGCGCGACCGCGTCGATCACATCACGAAACAGCTTCACAACTTCGTGCGCTTCGGGCCGATGAATACAGTCGGTGCCAACTTGTTTCCACAAATAGGCGATCGCGTCGAGCCGAATAAT
>CAMYNE010000132.1 GCA_947259675.1 uncultured Pirellulaceae bacterium | reverse complement strand
GTGTTTCGCAAATTGTCGGTTCGAAATGAGCATGGCCACCGCCCAATGATACTTACTTTAGGACCCAACCTCTCCCAAGTTTGGAAGAGGTCGACGTCTCAGCGTCGGGTGAGGGCAAGGTTCATCGGTTACGCCAAAGATCGCTTTCCAATGCTAGCTCTTGTTCACTGGCAGAACCGAGCGTTCTGATGTTGGCCTTGCCTTTCGATTCTGGTAAATGCTGTCACACAGGTTCAAATGATCGGAAGTGTCCGTGAATTGCTTGGTTGAATTCGTGATACTTCATTGCATTGAAGTCACAACTCGCGAAAGGACAATGATGAGAATTAAGTTGGCCATGTTGATCGTTGTTTGCACGACAATATTTCAAACAAATCCAACGCAAGCTCAGACTCGTCCAATCGCGCCGGACGAATACATCCAATCGACTTCACCTCTTCGAACTGGCGGCAGCATTTCCGGACGTACCGTTCCGGGGACGAGTCGTCAGCAAATAATAACGATCGCTCAATTGCCGGTTCGTAATCGAGACAATTCCAATTCTTTAAATGGCAGCCAGTTTCGACTCGTCTCAAACTCGAATTTGGGAACGAATCGGACCTTACAGCAACAAGTATCCGCGCAACGACCGGCGCAATACGATGTCTATCCTTATCCAGCGACCTCGCCCCCCCGAATGGCTCGGCTGACACCCAGCGAATCCGTAGCAGTGGCCGCGCAGACCAATCCCGTTAATCGAACGTTTCGCCGTACGGCTTTTCAAGCACCCAACTCCAACAATTCAGTGCTTCGAACAGCACAAAATTGTGATTGCGGACCTACGGGAGGTTTTCAAGTCCCGGCCGGGACGGTTCCAAACTTCCAGTCTGTGCAAGTTGCTCCGCAAGCGGCACCTCAAGGACCGCTTTTTGTTCCCGGAACTAACTTGAGTGGTCAACCCATTGCTCCGCCCACGTACCGGTTCCAGCCGGTTATCCGTTCACAGAATCTGCCGCCAGGCACCTACCTTGGCAAGGGCATTGTTGGCCAACCCACGGCTTACGTCCCCAATCAGCCCGTCAGAAACGTCCTTCGTTACGTTTTTCCTTAGTGCAACGTCAAGTTTTAAGATTGGGATCAACCACAATGGGTTAGCCGGGATTTCTCACGTAGGCCGTAGCACCCGGTAGGAACGTTTCAGTCATCCTGAACCGAGTGGAGCGAGGTGAAGGATCTCTCGTTGGGATTGTTCGAACATGTGAATCTTTTCGCTGCGGCGATCCAAAGCACTCTCATCATGAATTCTACTGTGATTGAGTCATCTGAACGGCAGGCGGCGAGATTCTTCGGTCGGCTAAGGCTTTGACTCAAAACCACCAATGTCCTACTTCGCTCCACCGAGATTCTGAGGTCAGACCACGGCGGCAGACTGACTCGAGTCTGAGACAGACTCGCCTACTGTTTCGACTCGCATGGATTCTGTCCGGGAGTCATTCCCTTCAAATGGCAAAACGGACAGATCTCTGGATCGCAATCTTCATCGGGTTCTTCTTCATCACTACGAAACGCGATCGTATCGCGCCAGCCACAATCGAGGCACTTAAGTTCCCAAGCGTGAATGGTCAATTCTTCCGATTCAAAGTGATTGTATTTGCATTGCAGCGGGCATGATTCTCGTTCGTTCGGGCATTTCCCGCTGGGTGGTTTCGTGGGTTTCAATGGAATTTCCTCAAAGAAGAGTCACCAGTGATTTTAGCCTTCAGGCGGAATTTTCCGGCTAAAAGCCGTTACTACAATCTGCTCAACTCAGGTTTGAATGGCCACTGGCATCCTCACCAACAGCCAAGACTAACCAATAAAAAATGGCATAAGTTCGCAGCCGCGATCAAACGCAAGTAGACTGTTCGCTGCAGACGTTTCGCTATAGGCGGCGAACTCGTCGGTGTCCACGCCCGTTCCGCAGATCGCGAACGGTACGTCGCCATGTGAATGGGTTTTTGTGCGAATAAAAGTTGGATGGTCGGGAGTGACCATCATACGCCATTCGTCAAGCGTTTTGAGTTTATCTAACATGGGCGCAACGATGTCCGCGTCGATGCGTTCAAGAGCTTTGATCTTTGCTGCGACATCGCCTTCATGCGATGCTTCGTCGGTCGCTTCGACATGGACGCAAACAATGTCGTATTTGTCGAGAGTTTCGATGCCAAACTGCCCCTTGGCTCCGTAGTCGGTGTCGGTGTACCCAGTCGCACCCGGTACTTCGATTCGATCCCAGCCAAGCAAACAAGCTAATCCGCGAAGCAGATCTACCGCGGTGATCATCGCACCCGACTTGTTAAACAGGTCGTTGAACAGCGGAAGTTGAGGACGTTGACCAAGCCCCCATAACCAGAGATTGGTTGCCGGCAAACGCCCATTGGCGATACGGGATCGATTGACTTCATGATCGGCAAACCAATCGAAGCTGTCGTTCATAATTCTTGAAAGCAAATCACTTCCCGGGCCTCGCGGGAAATCGTTGTTGACCGATTTGTCGGTCAAATCATGCGGCGGCGTGCTGCGAGTCTCGTTGGAAAAAGGAGAAGCCTGATCTGCATTTCCGCGAAAGAGCAAAAGATTTCGATAACTTACGCCTGGAGCAAACTCCATATGTTGGTCTTCGATTTTTTCCTGAGCGGCCGCCAAAAGCACTTTGGCTTGGTCGGAAGTAATGTGATCGGCCGTGAAGTCGCGCATGATCTGGTCTTCAATGGTGACCAGATTGCAGCGGATGGCCCAATCGTATGGACCAAGTTCGATGCCTTGGGCGGCCGCCTCAAGCGGTGCTCGCCCCGTGAAATTTGAAACCGGGTCGTAACCGAACAAGCTCATGTTGGCGACCGCCGACCCTGCGGTCAAATGAGCTGGCGTATGATTGGCTCGTCCGACGATTCCCAGCGATGCCACTTCATCCATCGCAGGAGTGTTCGCCGCCTCCAATGGAGTTTTCCCTCCCAATTCCTCCTGCGGCTCATCCGCACATCCATCCGGAATCACAATCACATATTTCATTTTTCCACACTCCTTTGAAATTCCGAATTCCGACCTCCGAATTCCCACTCGGTTTAGTCCAAGATTCTAAACCGTTCTGGCTGATCGCCAACGGTGGGCAACTCGGCGATTTGTTTGATTGCCCGACTTGCATCGGCTTCTGAGGCTCGGTGAGTCACGATGACGACGGGCACGGTCTGCCGTTTGTCTGGATCGGGCTCGTGCTGATATACAGATGCAATCGAGATCCCGTGTTTGCCCAACCGGCCTGCGATTTGCCCAAGTACACCGGGCGCATCCATGACGTCGAAACGCAGATAAAATCGTCCCATCAATTCACCGGGTCGGGCAATATCGACCCGAGCATGACCGTTTGACCAGAGTTCCAAAGTTTTGAAAGTGATCTTTGTGCGACCGACCGCCGTATCGATCATATCGGCAACGACCGCAGAAGCAGTGGGCATCTGCCCTGCCCCTTGTCCATGGAAAAAAACGGGCCCTACGGCATCGCCAACAATTGACAAGGCATTAAAATTTTCACGGACTTCAGCCAAAGGCTTGCCTTGTTTGACCAACATCGGTGCGACGACTAATTGCAATCCGACCGGCAACAGTCTGGCGTAAGCGATCAACTTGATCCGGTAGCCAAGACGACGAGAGTATTCGATATCCGTCGAATCAACAGAATCGATCCCGCGTCGCGGAATGTCTTTCCAGTTTATTCTCGCACCAAAAGCAAGGTGTGCCAGGATCGCCAGTTTCTGGGCAGCGTCACTCCCGTCGATGTCCATCGTCGGGTCCGGTTCCGCAAAGCCCCGCTCTTGAGCCGATGCAAGTGCGGTGGCAAAGTCGGCCCCATCTCGATCCATTCGCGAGATAATGTAGTTGCTCGTTCCGTTTAGGATTCCCCGGATGGACTGGATTTGGTTCGCCGAAAGGCATTGGCTGATGTTGGCGACAATTGGAATACCTCCCGCGACGGAAGCTTCAAACGCAATCGATCGGCCAAGTTGTCGGGCTCGATCAAAAAGCTCGGGTCCATGTTCGGCGAGAAGAGCCTTGTTGGCCGTCACGACGTCTTTACCACTTTCACGAAGCTGTAGCATGATCGTTCTGGCAGGTTCGATCCCGCCTACAAGCTGGGCAACGACTTTGACGCTTTCGTCAGCCAACAGAACTTGCAAGTCATCGGTCAAGACGCCGTTGGGAAGCTCAATATTGCGAGCTTTTTTCGCATCTTGGACAACGACATGCGTAAGCCACAATGTTCGACCTGCGTGACGAGCTGTGCGGTCGCCCTGATCCAACAAAAGCCTCGCAACGCCGGCTCCCACAGTCCCCATTCCGACAAGGGCAACGCCAGTTTTTTCCATCCACTCAAGTTTCTGACTAGAAAGCGTGCTGAAAGTTCAGCCACAATCGTAAGGCTGATGGTGTGTTTTCTCAACCGCGATGATTCGAACAAACGACGAACGATGCGATACGGGATACGTTCGGCCTCGCGCGGGTGTCATCCTGAACCGAGTGGAGCGAGGTGAAGGATCTCTCGTGTTTTTTTTGAGTGATCCTTTTCGCCGCGGTGAACTAGGGCTCCCTCAAGTTGAGTTTTGACACGAATGTCAGTAAAGACTGGGCAATCTACTAATTGATCAGCCATTTCCATTGCGTATGGCCCAATACTTGTCCAGGCAGAACCAAGCCGTACAGAATGAAGCCAATGAGAATTGCGATCAATGCGCGCGTGAACCAGGATCGTTCTTCCCAAGCCAAGAGCAGTCCTGCGAGCATGATGGCAGCCGAAAAGGACACCAATCCAAACAAGATTACGCCTTCTGGCCCAAGGTAGCCTTGCCCACGAATTACTGAGCCAATGAAAAGAGAGAGACAAAAAACGACGATCATGAATTGCTGGGTTGTGAATTTCATAAATCTCCCAAATTCACTGAACGACTTGAACGTAAACAAAATTGCACGCGTGAGTATTATCTGATGAAACCCGCGCTCCCCGATATGTTTACGACGTTTCGGTCCCAGTCAAGTTCATCTCAACATTCAACAGAACCATCAACACTGGTTTTTTCATTGCAAATTTGATAAACTGCTTGCCGACCTAGTTTATGGCTGACATCGCCGCTCAAAAAAAAACATCGGATCTTGAGTATTAACGGGAAGATTGGTGAGCGAACAACTTCAATACGTAGTCTCGTTTCGGCTGGCCGGAAGACGCCCACCCGAGCTACCCAGGCAATTGGACAACTGGTGCCGGTACAACCCGGCGCAACGGAGATTTTCATTTGAGGGCGAGTCCGGCAATGTGCCCGCCGAGGCAATCCTGGAATTCCTGATTAACAAACAGTTCAAGGTCAGGGATCCGTTCTGGAGTCTGCGGCTTGGCGGCGACATTGAGCGGGCCTGTGCTTTCGCCTTGGTTAGCAGCCGTGAAGCTGCCGAGCAAGACATTAAGTTGCTCAATCCAGACGAGGATTTGGTCAATCCCGAACATGCGCCGATGTTTGCACGATTGAAGGATGGAACAGACGCCGAGATTTCGTATTTGCCCAGCGGCGAATTCTGCATGGTGGCCGATAACTTGTTAATGCATGAGGCGTCTGCCAAAGAAATGAAACTGGACACGTCGGGCGGAGTACTCGTGGGCGGGGAGCCTACGAAATGGCGTGTCGTCAGGCCGCCGCGACTCTCGTTTCTTGAGCCGAACCTTTCATTCAGTAAAACGGCGATTCGAAGTCACGATCAGTCGTATCGAAATCGCGTCGCCCTGATTGCCAAACCGGATGCGCCGCTCAAATTTGGGATTGCAACTGAAACGGAGGGCTGGGGAGACGACTCGATGGCATCGACTTACCTCATCGATCGCGAAACGGCATCGCGGATTTTTTTCGAAGGGAAAACTGTATTGGGTGATATCGAACTGGAACCCATCTTTTCTTATTCGAGTCCCGAGGCGACGTTGGTCCAGATGTTGACCGAGCGGATCAATCAATTGATTCCCGACTTTTATTTGGGTTGAGCCGCGGCAGTTGTACGGGGTTTGCGAGACATCATTGCTTTTGTAGAATGCTGCCCTGCGAACAGCCGCGATTGCAAATCGACGGCTGTCGACTTTTGCACTGACTGGCTTAAGCGGGTGCAGGAGGACCATCGTCAATCGTTAGCAGGCCAAGCGGTTGACAAACAAGCGAGGACGGATGGCTGAGTCTGGTCGAAGGCACCGGTTTTGAAAACCGGCGTGCGGGGAACCGTACCGGGGGTTCGAATCCCTCTCCGTCCGCTTTGCTTCCGATGTAGCTGGACGCTCAAAGTCGTCACGTGAAATAGACAATCGACTCCAGTTCAAAGCT
>CAMYNE010000131.1 GCA_947259675.1 uncultured Pirellulaceae bacterium | reverse complement strand
TACTTTACATTTTATTCAGCAGCGAAGCTGCGACAGCAGGTAGCCCACAGCGTCAGCTGTGGGATCAAAGCCCCACCATCTCGTTAGCCGCGAATGCGGTGAAAGCAGAGGCTGATTCGCTGTCACCGCTATCGCGGCTGGTTGCTCGAATACCATAAACCATCGGCTTACGCCGACGGCTACCCGCTGCCACCGCTATCGCGGCTAAAGTAAGTGCCATTTCGCGCCAGGCCCCCTGTGAGTCATGATTTCTTGTTTCTCACAACACGCCGCAGAACGTATTCCAGATCAGTCAAAAAATCTTCTATTCCTTGCAACACGCTATCCGATTGCGTGACAATCATCACCATTCCGTAGATCTTGACCCTTCCCTCACCATCGGTTGTATCCCATCCGTTAGGAGCAACGTTCTGTTTTACCATTTCCACGAGCATGTCCGACGCAAGTTTTTGCGCATTGATCTCAGCGAAAACTTGTCGCCGAACAATCGGTTCGGCGGACTTTCTCGGAACGATATCTTCTGCCACGATCAGCAATTGAATTAGATTACGGCAATCTAACATTTTGCGTCGAAAATAATCAGGATCCGATTCAACGTCGAGAGAGATGATTCGCAACACGCCAGAATTTACCATGTAAGTTGCATTGTGGCTGCGAAGCAGCAAACGCAACGCGTGGCAATAAGGCATGTCGGTCACCCTAAAAGTTATTGGTTCATCCTCCGCGAGTGAATCGTCTCGGGCCGTTTGATCCAACACCACGTCGATACTCAACTTATCAACAAGGTCTGACATTACTTCGGAAAACTCGGTTTCGTCGTAATTCAAACTCGCGGATTCTTCAAGCTTTTTCTCAATGGCAAGGTTGCGTCGTGTATTCTCGGACAGCTCAAAGTCCTCGTCAGTGTCTGGACTCTCGCGAGTCGACCGCGCGTCAACGACCCGAAATACCGATGGGGGGAGAAGCGTTTTTTTGTCGTCTTCATTCGGTTCCTGACCGAATGAAGCCGAGCCAATAATTAACAAAATTGTGGCTGCATAGGTGGTATGTCTCATTTTGTACTCCTGAATTCTCTGCCCTAAATAGTCACACGTTGCGTGTGATACTCGTCATTATAGCAGCGGGAATTGGAACGATGACCGTCCACACCGATCAGCATTCTCGACGAACGCATTTACTTGGAAACAAAGACTGTTATATGATATCGCAATGCTAATTACCAAAAACAATCTGGTCCTAAAACTCGAACGACGTCGGAATCACTTTTTGACAAAGACGACTTATTGGAATTCGTACTAAATGTTTGACTCATTACAAGACGGCCTCAAAGGGGCATTCAAATCACTTCGCGGCAAGGGAAAGCTTACCGAAGGCAATATGCGTGACGGGCTAAAACTCGTCGAACAATCGCTTTTGGAAGCCGATGTTAGTTACGACGTCGTCCAGGACTTTATGGGCAAAGTGACGGAACAGGCACTTGGCGAAAAAGTCCTTTTGGCTCTGAATCCTGGCGATCAGCTGGTTGGAATCGTCAACCAGGAGTTGATCAATCTGTTGGGCCCGGTTGGCGAAGGGCTCGATTTGAGTCGAGACGTCAACATCATCATGATGTGTGGTTTGCAGGGTTCGGGTAAGACGACGACGTGCGGTAAATTTGCAAAACTTCTTCAGCGAAACAAGATTTCTCCTTTGCTGGTCGCAGCTGACCTGCAACGTCCGGCGGCGATCGATCAGCTGCACACGCTGGGGGCTCAACTCGACGCACCCGTTTACAGTGACAAAGAAGAAAAAGACCCCGTTAAAGTCTGTCGCGACGCCGTTAAGCTGGCGCGCGAAAACAAAAATCAAGTCGTTATTCTCGATACTGCGGGCCGGTTGGCGATCGATAAAGTCTTGATGGAACAGTTGCGCACGATCGATCGGGAAGTCCAACCGCATCATGTCTTCCTCGTCGTCGACGGCATGACTGGACAAGACGCCGTAAACAGTGCCAAAGCCTTCCATGAATCGCTGGAACTCAACGGCGTTGTGATGACCAAACTCGATGGTGACGCTCGCGGTGGAGCGTTGTTGTCGGTTAAGCATGTTACCGGTGTGCCTATCAAATTCATTGGTACCGGCGAACACCTGGACAATCTTGAACACTTCCGACCCGAAGGCATGGCCAGCCGAATCCTGGGAATGGGAGATGTCCTGGCCCTTGTAGACGAAGCGCATAAGCTCGTCGACGAAAAAGAACAGCAGCGAATGCAGGAGGCACTTGAGAGGGGCGAGTTTACGCTCGACGATTTTCGCAATCATATGCAAAAAATGGCCAAGCCCGGATTGATGCAAAAAATGATGGGCTTGATGCCAGGCATGCCCAACATGAGTGAAATCAACGCGGTGATGAACCAAGGGGATACCTCAAAAGAGATTCGCAGAATGGTCGGTATGATCGACAGCATGACCCCGGAAGAACGTCGGAATCCGAAAGTCATCGACGTCAACCGCCGCCAACGAATTGCAAATGGGTCTGGAGTTCAGCCAAAACAGGTTGGTGAACTGATCAAACAATACGACATGATGAAGCCGATGTTAACCGGAATGGCCGGCGGCGGAGTCAAAGACAAAATGCAGATGATGAAGGATCTTCAAGACCAGATGATGGATCCCGGCAAACGGGCGCCGAAAGTCAAAAAAGGGACTGGCAAGCGGCTTTCCGCGAAGGAACGGGCCAAACTGAAGAAGCAACGTGAAAAGATGCTCCGCCAGAAAAAACGGTCCAGTAAGGCTCCCAAATCCGAATGAAGGTGGAATTTGTTGAACGGCGATTGACATGGGCCCATTGTTTAACCGCGTGGGCAACGCCCCGCGCGTGCTGAGGGGCAAAAACGCGGCCCGTTGGGCACGCGGTTAAACGAAGAATCTTGCGGAAACGCTTTATCAATTGCAACTCTACTAATGAGTTGTTTGATCACTCTAAACGGATTGAAAATCTCCCAGAAAACTGGAATATCTCCAATTCCCATGCCCAAAACGCCCGCTTTTCTGTACAATGCCCGATCGTCTTAATGTCGACTCAGTTGGCTTCAGCAGGCCAACTGTTGTGGCACGCGAAACACCTCGTGTCACGTAATCGGCATTTTATTCACGTGTGTAACTCAGTTCGCTGCGATGCGACAAAAAACTAAGGGGATTAATATGGCTGTGAGACTTCGTTTAAAGAAACTGGGACGTAGACATCGTCCATTTTTTCGTCTTTGTGCAATGGACGCTCGTGCTCCACGAGATGGTCGCGTTATCGAGGAACTGGGGATTTACGATCCGATGGTTCCCGAAACCGATGCCCGAGCAATCTTGAAGGGCGAACGTATCGACTATTGGCTTAGCGTAGGCGCTCAACCGACTCGTAAAGTCGGCGTATTGATCAAAAAGTACGGCACCAACGGGACCCATCTAACGCAACAGGAAGAAGCGCTTGGACGCCTTTCGGGTCGTCGAGCGGCCGCAATTGAAACCGCCAAAGCTGCTGCTGCCGCTGTTGAAATGCCAAAAGTCGAAGAACCCATGCCTGAAGAAGCTCCACCTGCCGATGAAGCCGCAGTTGCAGTCGAAGGCGCCGCAGACGCTGCAGCAGACGATGCCCCAGCGGCAGAAGCACCAGCCGCAGAGGTCGCAGCTGAGGCTCCAACCGAAGAAACGGCAGCTGAAGAAACAGCAGCCGAAGAGGCTCCGGTTAAGGAAACGGCTGAGTAGTCGACGGGAGGTCGAAGCTCCTGCTGACTCGGGAATCATCAAGAATCACTGGGGTTCGGTGTATGTAACTCCGTGGGCTGATGAACATGACGAAATGATGGGAAGTGGCAGGGCTTTGGTTTTAGGCGAGTTCATAGAATTTCAACATTCGAGATTCCTTGCTCGGTGTTCGATATTCTGGTACGTGGAACAGCAGAATGTCGAACAAGGAATTTCGACGGATGGAAGAACATTTCATTGGCCCAGCCTCGCCCTTCCAATTTTAACCAGGTATTTTTGAGTGGCGTTGTAGTATGAGATTTGATGTTTTGACTTTGTTTCCGGAGATGTTTCCCGGGTACATGAGTCAAAGCCTGTTGAATAAGGCGATCGAAGGGCAGCTTGTTGATGTTCAAGTTCACAATCTGCGCGATTGGGCGACCGACAAACACCAGAAGATCGATGATCGTCCGTTCGGTGGCGGCCCCGGAATGATTTTGATGGTCGAACCGGTCGTTAATTCGGTGCGAGCGGTCCAAAAAATGGCTCAACCGAAAGGCAAAATCGTGATGATGACCCCAAGTGGTCGTCGGCTGGATCAAAAATTCGTTGAAGAACTTGCGGTCGAGCCAAGACTGATTTTGCTTTGTGGTCGGTATGAAGGATTCGATCAACGCGTGACCGACATCCTGCACCCGATCGAGGTTTCGATTGGCGATTACATCCTCAATGGTGGCGAGGTGGCGGCGATGGTGATGATCGATTCGCTGGTCAGAATGGTGCCCGGGGTGCTGGGCGACGAACAGAGTAGCTGGGATGACTCGTTTTCCCGGGGAAATCGGATGCTCGAGTATCCACAATACACGCGGCCGAGGGAATTTGAGGGCCTCGAAGTCCCCGAAATCCTCCTAAGCGGTAATCACGGTGAAATTGAGCGTTGGCGCAAAGCGAAAAGTTTGGAAAATACACGGCTTCGCCGTAGCGACTTAATCGAAGAATAAATAGACTTATACGATTGTAAATTAACAATTCTGCGGCCGATAAAATCAATCGCAGCTAAATTCGTAATTTATCGTAGCTGGATTCGTGAGAATTCAGTTAGCACGGAAACGTCTGAAGTCTTACGACTCCAGCTACAATAAAATACCAGGTAGAACTGATCCTAGCGGACCAATCCAATGACAAATGATTTAATGAAGCTGGTCGAAAGAAACAGCTTACGCGAGAATCCACCCAAGTTTGAAGTCGGCGACACCGTAGACGTGCATTGCCTGATTCTCGAAGGCGAGAAATCACGGACCCAGGTCTTCAGCGGAACCGTGATCGGTCGCAGTGGAAGCGGGGCTCGGGAAATGTTTACCGTTCGCCGAATTGTGGCGGGGCAGGGTGTTGAGCGTAAATTCCCGGTTCACTCGCCTCGAATCGTAAAAGTCGAGGTGAAACGATCGGCGGTTGTGCGTCGAGCAAAGCTTTATTACTTGCGTGACCGCGTTGGTAAAGCCGTTCGTTTGAAAGAACGACGTCGATAAGAATCAACACAGTGAATTGCAGCCGAGTCAATTGTTGGCTCGGCTTTTTTTGTGAGAAACAACGGCAATCGACGAAGGTTGCTTTTGCCCGACAACATCTTCAACACGGATGACGATATTTCATCATGAAAGTACTACTTACCAACGACGATGGCATCCATTCCGGAGGGCTCAACGAATTGGCTCGCGAGTTGATGAACTGCTGTGAATTGTTCGTCGTCGCGCCTCGATCGGAACAAAGTGGAATCAGCCAGGCGATTACTTTTTTGCGTCCGCTCTTTCCTTTACGGCTACCTCAGGGTGATCGGCCGGACTCATTCGAATTTGACGGATACACGATTGACGGAACACCAGCTGACTGCGTCAGGTTGTCTCTGTTTGATTTGTGTCCGTGGAAACCCGACTTAATCATCAGCGGAATTAACGGCGGACTAAACGCGGGAGTCAACGTTGGGTATTCAGGGACGGTCGGCGCTGCTTTAACTGCAGCTTCATTTGGAATCCGCACAATGGCGATCAGCCTGGAATACAACACGCAAATGGATTTCGCGTCAGCCGCTCAAATCGCAATTCCCCTGATCGAACAGTTCGGTTCGTTGGATCTTCCGAAGACCGTCGTTAACGTTAACATTCCTACGGCTGCTTTGGAACGCGAACCTGAAATTGTCGTTGTCCCGGCGGAAACTAATCTGTTGGGCTACCATTTCGAAAAAGGGGCTGATCCCAAGGGTCGACCGTATTATTGGGCCAATAACAAACCTGACCCGGAACCATCCCCGTTCGAAACAGACTGCCAGGCATTAAGAGCCGGCAAGATCAGCGTTACCCCTATTTCATTTGATTTGAATCAGCCAAATGAAATTGCAACGTTGAAAAGCGTTTCAAAACAACACGAGCCTGAAACGCAACCGAGCGAATAATCAGGGTCAAAATAATGACTGCCAGAATCGGAATATTAACCGTCTCAGATCGAGCCAGCCGAGGCGAATACGAAGATCGTGGCGGGCCCGCTATTCTCGATTATTTGAATGCTGTAGTCGCGACTCCATGGGATCCGGTTGCGAAGGTCGTCCCGGACGATCGAATTCTGATCGAGCAGACGATGATCGAACTTTGCGATCACG
>CAMYNE010000130.1 GCA_947259675.1 uncultured Pirellulaceae bacterium | reverse complement strand
AAAGGAATAATAAGTCGGACCGTAAATCGCTTCGAACGTCTCGTTGACCTGGTTTCGATTTTTGGCGTCGAGATTGATATCGTGATTGCCGATGACGTTGTACCACGGGATCCCGATCATCGCGACCGACTGGTTGAGTGGTCCCAGCGTCTCAAGATTGTCAAACGCGAGATCGCCCAGTGAGACGCCAAACGACGCGGAAGTATTGCCAACCAACTCCGAAACGACATCCCGCGTGATATAGTCAACTTCCGTCAGGTTACGAGGCTGCGGATCGCCAAATAAAATAAACCGGAAGCGATCCGGTTCAGCTTGCCTGTACAGCGGAAAGTCGACAGAACGTGGCAAATCACCGGTTGGTTTTGAACCTGGATATTGGAGTTTGGGAGAACCATCCGGCTTGTGGATATAGAAAAACTTGGGAAGCTTGTTTTTGTTTAACGCAGTTCGAAAGCCGGTCGGTTTGATCACAAAAATGATTTGATCCGCGGTAATCGGCAGTTCGTAATGACCGTATTCGTTTGTTCTGGCAATGTCCCGACCATTAGTAACTTTGGCATTTACAAAAACAGATTCGCCTTCATCGAATTTGCCGTTGATGTTTCGATCCTCGAAAACAATCCCGCGGGCAAGTGGCCCGTCGTATTTAAACAAGCGCGGTCGAGGCGGCGGTGGCTCACCATTGATCTCAGCAGGAACATCAAGCCGATCGTCGGCGACCTGAGCCACTAGACGATTACCGAAAAACGCAAAACAAAGGCCGACGAAAAGAACTGTCAAAAGGCAATTGCCGGAGGTCATGACGAAGTACTCTTGAACTAATGAGAGCGTGTCTGCAGGCCTCATCCTGATTGACGCCGTTTCAATTTGCAACACTGGTGAACTTCAAACCGGTGTTTACAGCGACGATTCGTTCTAACAAGGCTTGTTGTGGGAATTGAAAGATCACTAGAATAGTGGAATTCGTATTACCCCTGAATGGGTCGAGACAACCTTGAAACCTGAATTTACTGACGCGGAACTGGAAGCCTACCTGGACGAGGCACTGGATCCAAAACGAGCCGCGGATCTGGAGCACTTGGTAACCGAAGATCGGGAGCTGCTGGAACGACTTTCCCATATCAACGGGCGCCGCGATGCAGGGATTCATACTCTGGGTGAAATCTGGCGCCGCAATCAAATCGGTGTTCCAACGATTGAACAAATGAGCAATCATCTTCTCGGAGTTTTAAGTCGAGAAGAGTCAGATTACATCATGTTTCGCTTGGATATTCTTAAATGCCCTTTCACCATCGCAATGTATAAAGACCTGAGCGCTCAACGGGATGGCGATACTCGTCAGTCAGAAACGCGGCGAAAAAAATATTTCAATTCCAGTGCTGGTCTACTTCGCAAAAAAGACATTCCAAACGAAGAGTAAGCTGACTCAAGTTCTTACTCGTAGTCTTCCTCGCATTCATCTCGTACTCGTACTCGTCGTCTTGCTCCTTCCTTTGTCTTAGTTGAGATGGACTACGACTAAGATTGGGACTAAGACTAAGATTAGATGGACGAAGACTAAGATTTGGTAGACAAAGATTGGACTGCCCAACCTAACCCGTCAGTTGTTTGAGCAGTTCTGGGTAGTCCGATTCGGAATTTGTGATTCGGGCGGCACGCATTCCCGCTGACTGAGCGGCGACTGTTTCGGTAAGACTTTCGCCAACGAACATTGCTTCCCAGGGTGAAACGTCGGCGTGTTGAATTGCGAGAGAGAAAATGGCGCGAGCCGGCTTTTCGATTCCGACTTCAGACGACAGAAGAGTAATCCCTTCTTCGAATTCATCAAATGAAAAATCTGCTGGCAAGCGTTCGGCTAATTCCTCGGGAGTAAGTTGCCCCGTATTTGAAATCAGGCCAACGCGAATCTGGCTTGCCTTAAATTCTGAGATTATTTCTTTCGCGCCCGGCAACCATTGTTTTCCTGAGACTAACGTGTTTCCGATATCAAAGAAAACGACTTTGATGCTCATGGTTATTCGTCCTGTTAATCATTCGTGTCGGTCTCGAATGTTCACGAAATTCGATGTTTGGTTTTTGATTGAATTCTCACGAAATGAGTTAAGTGAGTAGTTATTTTCGATTTCCACCTTCTGGACCAATCGGTTTGTCGCTTAACGCGCGTCCGTCTCTGACACCACTCTCGTCGCGTGCTGCAAATGAGAATTTGAATCCATTGCTGGTTCCGGCGCCGCCGAATTCCCCGTTTTTGCTGAGAGCAATAAAGTTGATATCGAGGTCATTGATGCCCCGTTTGGGATCCATCGAGGCAATTCGCTCCACAGCCATTTGGCATGCATCTGTTGGATTCGCACCGCCTCGCATCATTTCGACGACCAGGAACGATCCGCAAAATCGCATCACATTTTCCCCAACGCCCGTTGCTCCGGCGGCACCAACCGCGTTGTCCACATATAGCCCGCTACCAATAATCGGCGAATCGCCAACGCGGCCGGGAATTTTGTAACCCCATCCGCTCGTGGAGCATCCACCCCACAGATCGCCATGTTCGTCTAGGCCAAGCATGGCAATCGTGTCGTGGTTGTCTTCGTCAACTTCGGGTTTCTTGTGATTGTTTTTTTGCCACTCGATCCATTTTTGTTTTTGCTGGTCGGTCAAAAGCTGCGTGGCTGAAATGCCTTGAGAAATCGCAAATTGTTTCGCGCCTTCTCCAACCAGCATGACGTGAATTGTCTCTTCCATGACTTTTCTGGCGACCGAAATCGGATGCAGAATATCTTGAATTCCGGCAACACTGCCGGCATTGTGATCGGGCCCGGACATGATGCAGGCGTCTAGTTCAACATCCCCTGCCGAGTTCGGAATTCCGCCAATTCCCACCGACGCGTTCTTGATATCTGCTTCGGTGACCCAGATGCCTTGCTCAATCGCATCCAGCATTGAGCCTCTTCCAGCCACTTCTACCGCACGTTCGCAAGCAGGTTTTCCAAACGGCCAGGTCGCCACGAACAGTGGTTTTGCCAACGGCTGAGTAGTACGTGCAACCCGCTTGGGTTGAGTCGACGAACAGGCAACGGCGCTGGCGGCGGTGGCCAACTCGATAAACTCTCTGCGATCGATCATGCGTATCACTCATATAATGAATCAGTCGTCACAAAGTAGAACGGAATTCGCACCGTTTTCAAGTCGCGCGGACGCCGAACTCGGCTTCTTCGTTTGACGAAATTGGCCCGGAACGACGACTAGACTGGCACTGCACCAAGGCCGTACGTCGCAATTGTTTTGCGCAAGAATTCAAGCTGAGCATCATTGAGCGGCGTCATGGGCAAACGGAGTTCACCCGTATCGCGTCCCAGCTCGGCCATCGCTGCTTTTAACGGGATCGGATTCGTGGCAAGACTGAGCAAATCGCGACATAGCGGAAACAACTTGTGATGCCATTTCTGTGCTTGTTCGAGATTTCCAGCAGAAAACGCTCTTAGCATTTCAAGCATGTCCTCGGGGACCAGGTTGCCAACGACTGAGACGACTCCTTCTCCACCAATCGACAAGAGTGGCAAGGTCATCGTGTCGTCGCCACTGAGCACGGTGAGATCTGTCAAGTTCAGGACTTGAGAAGCCTGATCCATCGAACCAGTCGCTTCTTTTACCATCGTTACGTTTTGGAATTCGGCCATGCGGGCGATCGTATCCGGATTGATGTTCTGCCCGGTACGGCCAGGAATATTGTAGACGCAAATGGGAATCTCAATCGCCTCGGAAATTGCTTGATAGTGCTGGTAAAAACCTTCCTGAGTCGGTTTGTTGTAATAAGGTGCAACTTGCAGCGTCGCATCGGCTCCTTCGCTGGCAGCCCATTTGGTCAGGCTGATTGCTTCAGAAGTACTGTTGGATCCAGTGCCAGCCATGACTTTGACTCGACCCGCAACGATCTGAATGACTTCGGAAATAACTTGTTCATGTTCCGGATGCGAGAGTGTTGGCGACTCGCCCGTCGTGCCGACCGGGACCAGACAATTTGTTCCAGCGGCGATTTGGAATTCGATTTGGTCTTTTAACTTGGCCGAATCGACTTTGCCATTTTGAAATGGCGTTACGATTGCCACAGAAAGACCGGCAAAATCTGATCCTCGACGAGCCATAACGTTTTCTCACAAAAAAGACGGAACAAATTGCTTGCCTCCGCTTAACTGAGCGGAATCTTTGGCGTTAATGAACCATGATCATACGGCAGCCATCGAGTTTTTTCCACCATCTTTTCGAAATCGGAGGTTGTTCAAATTCGGAGGTCGGAATTCGGAAGTGGAAGTCGGCAGTTTGCAGTCCGCAGTACACGTAATCAGTAGTAGTCCTGACTACTGACAACTGACTACTGAAAACTCACTAACCTTTTCATCTCTCTTACGGCGTCTTCCATGCCGACAAAAATCGAACGTGAAACGATGCTATGACCGATATTGAGTTCCTCCATACCGTCTATTTTTGCGACGGGAACGACGTTTTCATAGTTAAGCCCGTGCCCCGCGTGCAAATGCATTCCATGCTCGCGTACTGACTGGCCGGCGTTGGCCAGAATGGCAAGTTGCTTTTCGTGCTCAGCCGGACCGTTCGCGCCGGCATACGCGCCTGTATGAAGTTCGACCGCTTCCACTTCCAGCGATTTCGAAAGCGAAATTGATTCTTCGTCCGGATCTATGAACAGACTGACCATAATCCCGTTCTCCTGCAGCACTTTGACGGCCCGCTCAACGTGTTTACCGCGTACGTCCAACCCGCCTTCGGTTGTAACTTCTTCTCGTTTCTCAGGAACAAGGCAAACTTGATGAGGATTGATCGCGATCGCGATTCGCAACATTTCGTCAACACACGCACATTCAAGATTCATCCGCACTCGGAGTGATTCTCGCAAGCGAAAAACGTCTTCGTCCTGAATGTGGCGTCGATCCTCACGCAGGTGAACGGTGATCTGGTCGGCCCCCGCATTTTCGGCTGCCGCTGCCGCAGCTACCGGATCTGGCTCGATGGTTCGGCGTGCCTCGCGAACGGTGGCCACGTGATCAATGTTGACTCCAAGTGTTGGCATAATCGGACCTTTTGCAAATGAATGGGGCAGATTGAGCAACTTTGCGATTCGAATCTATTCTCGAACCGTGTTCGTAAAGGCACCAACGTTGTCGGCGTAGACAATTCGAGCTTCGCATTGATTACCGTATTGTTCCACAATGCTTTTCTGCAACTCTCCGGCAGTTGAGTTGTCCGGCGCGATCGCAAACACACAAGGTCCCCACGAACTTTGACCAACGGCGGAAATGCCCAAGGACCGAATCAACTCGACAAGTCGTTCGATGTCACGACCATTGTAAGGACCACCCTGAACCGATTGGAATAACAGACCACTTTGGTAACTTAGCTTGTAGACCGCTTCGCCAAAGGTCGCGTAGTCGTGAGCAATTAGTGCGGGGAACAACTTTTGATTGACAAGTTCGATCATTGAATTCGCTTGTTTTTCCGAAGCATTCGGCAGTTCGGAAAACGCCGCGGATTCGTTTGAACCTGATAGCCCTTGGTGATTTTTCAAAGTCGCCAGAACGATCGGCCAATCGGGCGGGAATTCAATTTGAAAATCGAGTGGCGCCACCGACTGGTCGGGAGTTCGCCCGCGGTCCACAAGTAAGCCGCCTTGAAAGAACCCATGCGAGCCAATCGCTGAACGCCCTCCCCTTCCCATCAATGGTGCCAATTCATTCGGCTTCGGCACGGTCAATTCAAAGAAGCGAAACAGGGCAACCGCCACCGACAGTGCGAATTGTGTTCCGGAACCAAAACCGGCATGCCGCGGCGGCATTTCAACTAACTCAATTTCACACGGCAGCTCCGCTGTACTCTGATATTGAGGCAGTAGCGAACCATATTGATCGAACCAACGAGAAACATGATTTTGTATGGTTTCGGATTCAATTGAGGAAATACCCAATTCGCCTGCGGGCTTGATTTGCACACGTGTTCGCGGAGATTGAATCATCAATCCCACGCCGCCGAATTGCCGTTGCGTTTGTTGGCCGACGGAAAAAAGCCCGAAATGCAAACGGCTTGGCGCGGAGATTTGGATGGGGAAACGCATAAGCCAGTTTTAGACGGTCAACGATGATTCGACAAAG
The DNA here is from genome assembly GCA_947259675.1 of uncultured Pirellulaceae bacterium. Taxonomy (GTDB): domain Bacteria; phylum Planctomycetota; class Planctomycetia; order Pirellulales; family Pirellulaceae; genus Mariniblastus. The sequence goes on along the minus strand of CAMYNE010000130.1, from coordinate 220 downwards.
GCCCTCAGAATTTCAAAAGCTTCAAGTTCGCTGGTGCCGCCCGTTTTTTGAACAATGGAATCCAGTCGTTTGTACTGTTGATTGATTTCGTCGGCAGGTAAAAATCCAACTCGCGTCGCCAAAATTGCCGCTTCCAGGACGGCATGTTTGCCACGATTAAACCCCCAAAACTCCCGTTCCCGTCCGCTGTTTACCGTTTGGCATTTAAAGACTGCACGCT
>CAMYNE010000129.1 GCA_947259675.1 uncultured Pirellulaceae bacterium | reverse complement strand
GAGTTTTTGCGGCGCGCGGCGGCCATGAAAAGGAGCGTCGCTCGTCCGGTCATGTTCGAGTAAAAATAAGCATCGCCAGGCAGATAGCCAATTTCACGACGTATTTGTTTGCCGTTTTTTGCACAATCGTTGCAAAATATCTTTGCGGAACCTGAATTGGCGGACAGCAGGCCCATCAAGATTCGAATCGTCGTCGTTTTTCCGGCGCCGTTAGGACCCAAAAAGCCGACGAGCTTTCCCGAGCCAACCGTTAGATCAACATCGTACAGAACCTGATGGCTACCGTAGGACTTGCAAAGATTTTTGACTTGGATGACGGACATTGATCCGCAACTGATGGCAGGGCCACCGGCTCTTTCTTGTTGAAGTGGGCGTATAGATTTTCATCGAAGCTGGATTAATGAGCTACTCGGCTCAGCAGTAGCTTCGCACTCCCTTACACAGGGTTTATCGTCGCGGGACACATGAGCGTTCAGCCGCGGCCACCTGTTTTTCAGTCAGTTATTCGCTGTGCTGATTCGAATATTCCACAAATCGGCTACAAATATTTCTGGTACGCGGCGACGGCAAGCTCGTCAACGCGGTCGTTTTCTGGATGGCCACTGTGTCCGGCAACTCGCGTGTACTTGACGCGATGACGCGAGATCTGTTCGTCGAGCTGTTTCCAGAGGTCATCGTTTTTGACAGGAACCAACTTGTTCTTTTCTTTCCGTTTCCAACCGTTCTTTTTCCACTTAAGCATCCACTCAGTCATCCCCTTGCCAACATAAACACTGTCGGTAAATAGTTCGACTCGGCACGGTCTTTTCAGGGTCGACAAGCCCTGTACGACTGCTTCAAGTTCCATGCGGTTATTGGTCGTGTGTTTCGCGGAACCGGATTCTTCGATTTCTTTGCCGGATGGAAGATGTCTGAGAATAAATGCCCAACCGCCGGGTCCAGGATTGCCGCTGCAACCGCCGTCCGTGAAAAGATAAATCTCGATTTTGGATTCCGAGTCCTTGGAGTCAGCCATAAGGCGTTTATTGTTGATTGATTTGTTGGGTTGCAACCGAAGGTGAGTCCGCGGTGACAGGTGACTTGGAAGGTTGTTCGTCCGCGTTGTCCGAATCGGGCTCGACGTGGATACTGTTGATGTCTTCGACCGTAGGTTTGGGTGTTTCGCTGGCCCGAGCAAAGTTAACTCGTTGTTGTTTTGTGATTTCATCAATCGTTTGCGAAATTTCCGAACTGATTCGTGGCGTCAGTTTCAGATTCCATGGTAACGTGACGGTAAACCCACTTCCTTTTCCAACTTCGCTTTCAAGTTCAATTCCGCCCCCGAGCAGGATGCAAATCTCTTTGACGATCGAAAGGCCGAGTCCGGTACCTGGCACTTCACGCGTCAACGTGTCACGACCAATCGCGGAAGGCCCCTGACGGAACTTTTCAAAAACTATTTCCTGGTCGTTTTCGGCGATGCCAACTCCCGTATCGTCAACCTTGAGAATTAGTTGATCGGTGTCATTACGTCCGGCGAAGACATTGATCCGTCCACCTTCCGGAGTGAATTTGATGGCGTTGGAAAGCAAGTTCGTCAAAATCTGCCGGATCTTGATTTGATCCTGAAACACAGGCGGCAAATTTTCTTCGATGGTAAGCGCCATTTGAATGCTTTTACTCTCAGCCAGTGGGCGGACCATGTCGCAAAGTTGATTCACCATCTGGTCAACTTGGAATTCGCTCGGATTGACTTCCGTCTGGCCTGCTTCCAGTTTCGCGAGGTCAAGAATGTCATTGATCAGGTCGAGAAGCAGTCGTCCTGACCTGCGAATATTGGAAGCAAAACGCTGTTGTTTGTCTTCCAGGCCCTTGGCTCTTTCCAGGATCTCCGAGAACCCGATGATACTGTTGAGCGGCGTCCGAAGTTCGTGGCTCATGTTCGCCAGGAACTCACTTTTGACCTGATTCATTTCGTGGAGGTTTAAGTTCAACTGTGCCTGCTCATCGACTTTGCGGTCCAGGATTTCGTTGGCGCTGAGCAACGCAAACTGGGTGTCAATCAAGTGGCGAAGCATCCGATTAAGCGAACGGGCAAGCTCCTCAAATTCATCGCCCGTGTTTAGTTCGGCCCGCACATCCGTGCGGCCATGGCTAACTTCGTCGGTTACATCTCGCAGATGCCGAAGCGGTTTGACGATTACATATCGAACAATCAACCACATCGCCATCACAGACAGGAATGTGGTGGAAATCGCGACCGTAATCAGGATCGATCGATTTCGAATCACCGCACTTTTGGCTTCACCGTAGGGGAGCGTGATTTTGAGAACGTTGATGGGCCGTTTTTGCAGACGTTTAATCGCAAGTTCGTTTTGACGCTCTTCATCTTTTTCGGCAGCTACAAGGTTGTCGAATCGAAGGTTCTCGTCCACATCTCTCGATGTCGCCGTATGACAGTGGGTACACTTCGATTTGAATATGACGGGGGTGTAGAACACATAATCTTTGTCAACATAAATATCTTTAAAGTGTTTCTTGGTCAGTTTTGAGACATTGTCATCCTGGTCCGATTCCGCGCCAAAGACGAACTTGTCGTCCTGTTGTCGTTGGATCTCGCGGGCTTTGTCGCTCAAATCGGACACGATTTCCAATTCGCTCGGATCGGTTGGGCGAGTCGGGTTGGTTTGCATGCGTGGCTCACTTGCACCGACGATCAATGACTCTGCCGTGTATTCAACGGATACGAGATCTTCCATCTCCATGTGTTGGAACACGTCATCGACATCATTAGTATCTTGCTTGTTGATCAAGTGAGTTGTCAACAGAAACGCCGACTTGAGCTGCCGCGCTTTGTCTTGAGTATTGGTTCGAATCAGGCCTTCGGTAATGCGGTTCACCCAGAGAAAAGAAACCGCAATCAACAGCAGCAGGCAAATGCCAAACAGGAAACGGATCTTCCGCTCCAGGCTGGACTCGCCAAGCACGCGTTTGATTCCGCGGTACGACATGGGTTTCCTAAAACGGAAAAACGAAAGACGAACGCATTTGTACGTTAATTCATTGTAGAAGCACCCATGTCACGCAACTAGATCAGTTATTTCGTATCTTGTTAATAAGTAGGCAAGGATGTGGGCCGGACACTCTGTGACCGGCCATCAACAGCGTCGCAGAGGGCCGCCGCCACATGTTTTCGCGGACAATGGCCACGCGATCACACACTTACAACATGTCTTGCGGATCGATATCAACAATCCATTGAACGTCATTATGAGACTTGATCGTTGATTTGGCGTGCGTGACAACGGCTTGCAAGGCGCCCGCTTGAGGGCTTAACAACTGAATATGAAAACGAAACTTGCCGCGGAGTTTTTCCACGGGCGCGGGAGCAGGTCCCAGAACATCGACAGGCAACTCAAGCGTTTTCGCAGCCATAGTCAGAGCGTCGGCGATATGTTCACTCATCTGATCTGCTTTAGTGCTTGATTCACTGCGAATGACAATACGCGCCATGAAACCAAAGGGTGGATAATGGTACTCTTTCCGATTTGGCAATTCGCCTTTGGCAAATCCGATATAGTCGTGTCGTGTTGCGGCAACGATCGCCGGCGCATCGGGACTGAACGTTTGGACCAGGACTCGCCCTCCCCTTTCGCCTCTTCCCGAGCGGCCAGCGACTTGTGTGACCAGCCCAAATGTCCTTTCCGTCGCGCGGAAGTCGGGAAAGTGAAGCGCTGAATCTGCATTGATGACGCCCACGAGCGTAACGTTGGGAAAGTCGAGACCCTTGGCAATCATCTGCGTTCCAAGCAAGATCCTGGTTTCGCCCTCGCGGAAAGCGTTCAGTGCTTTCTCGTGGCTGCCAGGTTTCTTCATCGTATCGGTGTCCATCCGCATGATGGGTACGTCAGGGAAGGCAGCTTGAACCTCCCGTTCAAGTTTCTGTGTGCCGATTCCCCAAAATTTAATCGCCGGACTGCCGCAGTCGCTACAACGATTGGGCTCTGGAATCTGGTGATCGCAGTAATGACAAATCGCCTTGTTACCATCGAGGTGATGTGTCATGGGAATCGAACAATCGGGGCAGTGTTCAACGTGTCCACAGGCTGGACACTGAATCCGGGTGGAAAACCCGCGACGATTGAGCAGCAAAATGACTTGACCGCCGTCGTTGATCGCCGCGCGAATTTCCTGACGCAGTTTTTGACTGATCGGACCCGTTCGTTTGCGGCCGCCAAAGTCAATTCGCAAATCAATCGTGGCAACATCTGGCAGCGGCAAATCGAGCACGCGATTGGGAAGGCTCAGAAGGCGATCAGTCCCCTGCTCGGCCCGAGCCCAGCTTTCCAGCGACGGCGTCGCGGAGCCCAGCACCAGCGGCACCGATTCCTTTTCAGATCGCCAACGTGCGACATCGCGAGCGTGATAACGAGGCGCTTTGTCCTGTTTGAAAGAGCCGTCGTGTTCTTCGTCCAAAACAATCAGGCCCAAGTGAGGGGTTGGCGCAAAGACGGCGCTGCGAGCACCAATGACCACTTGCACGTTGCCCTCGGAGATCTGTTGCCAATGCCAAGCGCGTTGGGCGGCCGTGAGATGACTGTGCAAGACTGCCACTCGATCAAAACGCGCTCGAAATCGTTGACGTGTCTGGGGCGTCAGGCTGATTTCGGGAACCAGCACAATCGCTTGACGTCCAAACTCAACGACTTTTTGAATGGCACGAATGTAAACCTCTGTTTTGCCACTGCCGGTAATCCCGTGCATTAAAAACGATTGATGAGTATTTGATTCCACCTTGGCGACGATTTCATTCAACACAAATTGCTGGTCCGCGTTGAGTTCCAGATTCGCCGTTCGATCTTCGGTTGGAATTTCGTGTGTTCGAGTTTGGATTCGTCTGGTGGAGGCCAGAATAAGTCCCTTGCGGCGAAGGGTCGAAATCGGGGCCTGGGTGCAGCCAACCGTTTCCGCCAATTCGCGTGGCGTCCAGTCGCCTCCCTGGGCCAGTTGCATCATGACCAACTTTTGTTTTGGTGAGATCTTTAATTCGTCCCGTAAGAGCCTTTCCACGACACCTTCCGCCAAAGCCAGAAACAGAATCTCCCGAGTGCCCGCGTTGTCGCGAACACCGGGAGGAACAATCGTCTCAATCACAGTTCCCAGCGGACACAGGTAGTATTCGGATATCCATTTGGCCAAATCAAGCAATCGCCAGCCGATGATGGGTTTCCTGTCCAACACGCGCCTGACAGGCTTTAATTTTCGCGGGTTGACGGAGGCAGCGTCGGGGTGCCCGGCATTGATAACCGCAACACAATAACCCTTGAGGTGACGATTGCCTCGACCGAGCGGAACCTCGACACGAACGCCAGCTTGAATTTCTGATTCGAGAGGACTGGGGATTTCATAGTCATAGGGACCATAAGGTGCTTCTGAAAACGCCACCCGCGCAGCCACCCAGTCATCCATGTCATCGAGTTGCCACGGTTGAGGCTCGGTATCAAATAGTTGCTGCTGGTCTTGTGACACGATATTTTTTTGGTTTCTTAATCGGACGGACCGGTAATCCTTTTTTACACGACAGACGGTTTACCGATCCGCTCTGCATCGTCAGCCGGAATCATATCACATTCGCTGGACACGTTGGGTCATTCGAGTCCGTTGTTCGGGAAGGTCGTTGGGTAATCCTGAATGGATCGTTACATTTTGAAGGGGAATAAATATCCTGTCCAAACGCTGGTAGCCGGGCTGGAATTGTGGTGTAAACTTGCAGCTGAAAAACTTCATCCTTTTTGGAAAGTTCAATGCGACTCGGTATTTACGGCGGTTCTTTTGATCCGATTCATTATGGGCATTTGATTTTGGCGGAGAACTGCCGGGAGCAGGCGAGTTTAGACCAGATTTGGTTTTTCCCCAGCTCGATCGCTCCCCACAAACGAGACGGCGCGACTTTATCGGACAGACAAAGAGTTGAGTTGGTCGAGTTGGCAATCAGCGGCCACGACGCATTTATCTGCTCAGACAATGAGTTAAAGCGCGGCGGAATCAGCTATACCGTTGATACGCTCACTGAAGTTCGCGAACAGCACCCCAATCACGAGCTGTTCTTGTTAATGGGTGCCGACTCCCTCTACCAGTTCGAGACCTGGCGCGAACCCGAAATAATCTGTGCCCTGGCAATTCCATTGGTCGTCAATCGCCCCGGAAACGACAAGGTCAAACTTGACGTTTTTGCCCGTTACGTGGATGAAGAACGGCTGGCACTGATCTTGGACCATGCAATCAACAGTCCTTTGATCGAAATCAGTAGCAGCGATATTCGCGCCCGAGTCGCAGCAAGCCAAACCATTCGATACTTACTTCCGCGAGCTGTTGAAAAGTATATTGAGGCACAAGAACT
>CAMYNE010000128.1 GCA_947259675.1 uncultured Pirellulaceae bacterium | reverse complement strand
CTGATTGCCGCGCCTCAGTTGTTGGCACAAAACGCTGCCATGCAAGACATTAATCCGCGCATGCAACCTAAGCTGGATATCGACGAAGAACGAGTGAAGGCCAATGGGATTCGCAAATTGCAGGGCCAGCATATTGACCTTTATACCGATCTGCGTGACCGATCCGACGTCGACGAAATGGTGCTCGTTTTTGACCTGGCCGTGAAAGAATGGTGCGATTATTTCAATGTCGATATCCAAAAAACCGCGCCGTATCGGCTCTCGGGGTTTGTGATTGAAGACCGGGCTCGCTTCCGGAAAGCAGGATTGATGCCGGTCGATTTACCCGACTTTCTTGCCGGTTTCAATCGCGGCCATGAAATGTGGGTTTATTTACAACCGGGCAAATATTACACGCGACATCTGTTGTTACATGAAGGCACGCATGCATTCATGCAGTGGTTTCTTGGCGGATCCGGCCCGCACTGGTACAGCGAAGGCATGGCGGAAAAGCTGGCAATACACGAATGGAAGGATGGAAAGCTAAAACTCAATTTTCGCGCGATCGATCGCAATCAGGTGGAGTATTGGGGTCGCCCGAAGATCATTCGTAAAGCGCGAACCGCAAACAGTCTTAAATCCGTCGATGATGTTTTCGATATTCCAAGCCACGAATACCGCCAAGTCGAAAGCTACGCTTGGAGTTGGGCACTTTGCGAATTTATGAGTCAGCACCCGGCGACCCGTGACGATTTCAATTCACTGAGTAAAAAGTGCCAAGATTCAACCGAACAATTTACGGTCCTATTCTTGCGCACCATCGATTCGAACCGATCGATCATCGACCGGGATTGGCAAATATTCCTCGGCGAACATGACTACGGCATCGTAGCCAAACACGTGGTTATTCAGGAAGCGGATGCCGAAGCAGGAAAAAATAATTTTCTGATTCATGCCGACCAAGGCTGGCAAAGGACCAACATCAATGTTGAAAAAGGCGACCGCCTGAAAATCCAGGCGGATGGGAGATTTCAAATTGCCCATGTCAATCGAGCCTGGCAGAGTGAAGCCGGAGGCGTAACGATTGAGTATTATCGTGGATGGCCGATCGGCATGCTGCTCGCCGGCGTTTTGAATGAAAACAACGTTCAAGGGCTCTTGGAACCCATCGCCGTCGGGCTCAAAACGGAAATTGAAATGACCAGGGATGGCGAACTGTGTTTGCGGATTAACGACTCTCCTGCCAGAATGGATGACAACGAAGGGTGCCTCCAAGTGTCGGTTGAAGCATCGAAATGATGTGCAATGGATTGACATTCCGCTCGGTTCAGGATGACTATCCGCGAAGTCGATTCCGACTTTGAACGGTATTGTGGTCAAACACATTGGCATCAGAGTGGACTTACGTACGTTGGGCAATTATTTTCGACTGTTTTCCCAAGTTGAATTCATGGGATATTGACGATCCGATGACCGGCAAAAACAATCTTTAGCTTAGCATGGCACGGGTTTGTCGAGCCGGACAGCTCAAGATCAACACTTCAACCAATCCACAATTTTATGAATCACCTTCAATCTCAAGATCCCGAAGTCTGGGCTTGTCTTCAAAACGAATCGCAGCGTCAGCAAGACGGACTCGAGATGATTGCAAGCGAGAACTACACCAGCCCTGCCGTCATGGAGGCGGTTGGAAGCGTGCTTACCAACAAATACGCCGAGGGTTATCCCAGGCGACGATACTACGGCGGTTGTGAATTCGTCGACGTGCTTGAGGATCTGGCCAGGGATCGAGGCAAACAACTCTTCGGTGCCGAATATGCCAACGTACAACCTCATTCCGGTTCACAAGCAAACCAGGCAGTCTATCTGACGGTTTTGGAAACGGGTGATTCCGTGCTGGGCCTGGACCTTGCTCATGGTGGCCATTTGACACATGGAATGCACCTCAACCTGTCAGGAAAACTTTACAACTTTCACCACTACGGTGTAACCGCTGACAATCATCGAATTGATTTTGATCAAGTTGCCTCGCTTGCCCGCGAACACAAACCGAAGTTGATCGTTGCCGGAGCAAGTGCTTATCCTCGCGAAATCCCGCACGGAAAATTCAAGGAAATTGCGGACGAAGTTGGCGCGCTATTATTTGTCGATATGGCTCATTACGCAGGACTGGTTGCCGCCGGGCTGCACGACAATCCGGTCTCAGTAGCTGACTTTGTTACGACGACTGTTCACAAAACGCTTCGAGGGCCGCGAGGTGGATTAGTTTTATGCAAAAAGAAATACGCAAAAAAAATCAACAGTAGCGTTTTTCCAGGAATGCAGGGGGGACCACTCATGCATGTGATTGCTGGGAAGGCGGTCTGTTTCGCCGAAGCGGCAAAGCCCGAGTTCAAAACGTATGGCCAAGCCGTGATCGACAACGCAAAGTCGCTGGCTGAAGTCTTGCTCGAAGGCGGTTTGCGATTAGTCAGTGGCGGTACCGACAATCACCTGGTGCTGGCGGACGTGACCAGTTTAGGAATTAGCGGCGATGACGCCGAAGAGGCTCTGGAACGATGTGGAATCACCGCCAACAAAAATATGATCCCCTACGACAAACGCAAACCGATGGATCCCAGTGGAATTCGTTTGGGGACACCCGCCTTGACGACTCGCGGCCTCGGCACGACCCACATGCAGGAAATCGGGGGTTGGATTTTGACGGTGTTGAAAGATCCAGAAAACCAGGCTGTTCATTCCTCGATCCGCGGCCAGGTTTCTGAGCTGTGTCAACATTTTCCAGTGCCAGCCGCCGCAATTACAGTTTAATTACCAGTTGATAGTGGACTCCTGACCGCGTCAACGCGGGGGCTCCGACTAGCGAATGGCGAATGCGATGATCACGATTTGTCGCGATCGAATAATCTGGCGACTTGCCATTCGTCGGACGCCCAAATCATAATTCCAGCAACGGCCAACAAAACACTTATTGCCCACAGCAATGGATTGATTTGATCAATGGTTCGTAACTGAACGTTTGCCGGAGTGCGATACCAATCCGCCGGTTTTTGCCAGCCATAACGCGTGTAGCGCCACCTCGTATCAATGACCGGCGCACTCGAATCATCTTGTTCAACTTGTTGAGTCGGTTGGATTACCGAGTTTTTGAGAGCTTTCGAATGTGATAGTGGCGGAGTAAAAATGAAACCGCACGCGGACAGGATCAGCAAAAAGTGTCCAACAGATTTCCGATAGTTGGGTTGGGCCATAAATGATTACCGATACAAAGTGTCTGTTTCATCACAGCACATTTGCAAACGGTGTACCCCAAGCTCGAATGTAAGAAAATCAGGCATGTGGCTTAACGTGTGATGATTTTTATGAACGCTGGACGTGGCTCAATGTCGCGTAAAATCCACTTTCGGCTCAAGAAAGCCGCCCCAGTCGGCACCTGCGGAATAATCGCTCGAACCCTTTTTCAATCCGTATCTCCAGCCACAATTGGAGATATGACACAAAACATGAATCAAAACCGCAAGATCTCTTTTCGGCATGTAAAATAGAGCAAAGGGTATGAACGAGTTCCTTTCAAACGGTCTGCCATCATGTCTTCTCTCGACACAATTTCGATTGACCGTGTCCAGCGCAAACAGCGCATCCGGACAGCCGAGGGCTACCTCGATTTGATCATGGTTTTTGATGATCGTTGGCCTCTTGATTTGCCGCTGAGACAACAAATGGCCGAACGCGCTATTGAAGTTCTTGAGGCAATCAAGAATCCTCTGGGTCACAAGCCATATGTTTTGTTCTTGAAGGGTCAAGCCTGCCGAGCTTGTGATCGTCACAAAGAGGCAATTCACTACTTGAAACAATCGGCTCAGCTGGACCCTGAAAACATTCACGTCTTCTTGGCGCTCGCTTGGAGTTACAAAAGAACTGGTCGGATCGAACAAGCGATTGAGGCGATGAAAAATGCAGTCGATCTCGATAGCTCAAGTGCGATCGCTCAGTACAATCTTGCCTGCTACTTTGCCCTGGCAAACGATACGCCAAACGCTATTCTCCATTTGTCATTGGCCTTCGAATTGGACGCAGATTTTCGCTGCCACGTCAGCGGTGAATCAGACTTTGACAACATTCGTGACGATCCAAGATTCATGGCAATCACTTCGGTAGTTGCATAAGACGCGGAAGCCAGGGGGGCTGCAGCGGAAATTTTGGACAGCTATCAAAAAAATTTCTACTCAAGCCAGTACGGCAGCGATGCGGTAATAAACGAGTCGAGTAGTTTTGCCCATCGGCGAAAGTTTGTTACTTTTTTCACGAGGCATGTTTGCAGGAACTCGCAGCCTTAGAGGTATCGATTTGTTGTCAGAATTTTTCTGGACGCTAAAACTTATTGAGGTAAATTTGATGCTGCGCTTTTCTGTTTCCGAAAAATGACACAGGAGTCTTTCCATGCACAAGTCGGTTCACCAATTCACCGCCAAAGACCTGATGACGACGCGTTTGATAACGCTTAGTCCCCAAACAGATGTTTTTCGGGCGATTGAAACGCTGAACAAGAACAAGATCTCGGGTGCGCCTGTCATTGACGAAAATCACAAACTGCTGGGAATGTTCACAGAAAAATCGTGTTTGGAAGTCTTGATCGATGCGGCTTACGACGGCCTTCCCACTAACCATGTCGGCGCATTCATGGACGCTCCGGCCGATACAATAGAAGAGAACACGATGTTGTTGACGATCGCCCAGATCTTCCTCAACAAAAAAACGCGTCGGTTGCCAGTGCTCAAGGACGAAAAACTCGTGGGACAGGTCAGCCGTCGCGATGTTATCCGTTGGGCCATCAAGCTCAACAATAAGTTACCCGATCGGGCTAGTACTCTGCTTTATCTTTCAGCGTTACGAGAAATGCGTGACGTGCCTGCTGTCTAGTGCGCGTCGCACGGACGTATAGCGGTCGTGGCGCTCTGATTGCCGGGCGAAACCTACGAAAAGACGCCAAACTTAAACCAAACGCGCTCTAGCTGGGCAGCGCCACGATTGACAGATCGTCTGCCATAAACTCATACAGCAGAATCGTTTAACCGCGTGAGCCCGCGCGACCGGTGCAACGTGCACGCGGTTAAGCCAGAACCCTGCGCTATCCAAACTAGTCACGGCTGATTTGACCGTGCCGATCGCTCCAAAGTTCAGGTCAACAGAAAGCGTTCGCCCCTTACTCTGTCGCCAACAGACTCAACTATTGGGCGTTAAGCGAATCTTTCCAGTTTCCGTGTCTCGAATGGGTTCGTCTTTCGTGACAGTCAATGGGTAAATGTGTTATTTACGTTTACCCGTCATAAGTGCGATCTGGCTGCCTGTTCAAAGGCAGGTAACAGGCAGCCAACCGCGCTCGGCCTCATCCTAAAAAGAAAGCCCGCTCACCTTAACGTAAGCGGGCTTATTGTTTTCATAAGACACACGCCTGGAAGCCACCCACGAAAGGTGGCGCCGTCCAGCTAGTCACTTCGGCCGCCCAGTAAACCGGATCGGTACAAGAAGTACAACAACGTCAGTAACGTTGAAACAAAGGCGGCCACATAGGTCAATGCCGCTGCGGTCAGCACTTTCTGCACCCCTTCGGATTCCTGGCTGCCAATGATCCCCGATTCCACAACAAGCTTTTTCGCTCTCGCACTCGCATTGAATTCGACAGGCAAGGTAATGAGTTGGAACAGCAACAATAAGGAATAGGCAATCGCGCCGATGATGAACACGATTGGGCCAATCTTAAGGCCTGCATACATCAGCGCCAGCCCACCGATCATCGCCCACATGCCAATTGGACTACCAAACTGAACGGCCGGTACAACTAACGATCGGTAGGCAAGCCACTTGTAACCCGTCGCATGTTGAATTGCGTGGCCCGCTTCGTGGGTTGCCACTCCGATCGCAGCCACAGATGTACTGTCGTAAACCGGTGGCGACAAAGCGAGGTGTTTGGTTGCCGGATTGTAATGATCTGAAAGAAACCCCTGAACACGAACAATTTCTGTATCGGTGATCCCTGCATAGTCGAGCATTTTTTGTGCGGCCTGAGCACCTGTGTACCCCCTTGTCGACGGAATCTTTGAGTACTTGGTGAATCGCGACTTCACCAGCGATTGGGCATACATGGAAAACAACACGCCCGGAATAACAAACAGAAAGTAGATCGGATCTAATCCCAACATCAATAAATCTCCGTGTATTTGTGTTAATAACGGTCAAACCGTTTTATTTTCAAAGTAGAAAAGCCCGTGTACTGATTCTAAATATTTACGATTTTGTCAAGCGAGACAAGGTTGACAGCTAAACCAGATCCTTTCATTCAATTTCCGACGCATAGTCCCCAACGAGTCGATTTGACAGGACTTTTTGAAATATGAGACGGCCTTGCGGTAATTCG
>CAMYNE010000127.1 GCA_947259675.1 uncultured Pirellulaceae bacterium | reverse complement strand
CTTGTTCATTGTTCATTGGTCATTGGTCATTGTTCATTGTTCATTGTTCATTGTTCATTGTTCATTGGTCATTGTTCATTGGTCATTGTTCCTTGTTCATTGGTCATTGGTCATTGTTCACCGGTCATTGGTCATTGGTCATTGTGACACATCCGTCGATTCCTCCGACTGCATCAAATACGGCCAGGGCTTGTCGAGTTTGCTTGATTTCGTGTAAGCGAACGACTTGGATCCCTTTTTGGGCCAACGCCAAGGCGATCGCAAGCGAGCCGGGATCGCGATTGGCTTCTTTGTCGCCGATGACTTTGCCAATAAATCCCTTCCGAGAATGCCCAATCAGCAGCGGGCAGCCAAGTTCGTGGAATCGCTCGCAGCCGGCCAGCAATTCGAGGTTATGCGTGTGCGTCTTGCCAAACCCGATTCCGGGGTCGAGGCAAATTTTTTCTTGCTGGATGCCGGCGTTCAAGAGAGCGTGCTTGCGCTGCTGCAAGTATTTGAGAACATCTTCGATCAGATTGTCATATTGAGGATTGTCTTGCATTGTTTGCGGTGTGCCCTGCATGTGCATCGCGCAGACGCCGGCTTCGGTATCGAGTGCGACCTGGATCATGTCGGGGTCGCCTGTTAAGCCAGTAACGTCGTTGATAATTTCTGCACCTGCTTCAATAGCTGCTTGGGCAACGATCGCTTTTGATGTGTCAATCGAAATCGGTGTTTCAGTTTTTTGTTTGAGCTGTTTGATGAGATCGACAACACGATTTAGTTCTTCGTCCGGTGCGACTGGTTGACTGTAAGGACGAGTACTCTCTCCACCGATGTCGAGGATATCTGCGCCGTCGGCGACGAGTTGTAATGCGTGTTTAACGGCAACTGACCTGTCAATGAATTTTCCACCATCCGAAAAGCTATCGGGAGTCACGTTAACGATTGCCATCAGCTTTGGAATACGGCCGAAATGCAGCGTTGTGGTTTTCAACTTCCACCGGTCTGCGGCGTGGGGCCTTGAAATTTTAATGCATAATCGGTTACCCAGGGCGTTGCCGGCGTTGTACCACACAAGTCTGAATTAACGCTTCCGTCGGGCTTGTCCCGGTCGGAGCGAACAACTGATTGGCTACAAAAAACGAGCCAAGAACAATATTGGCCCACCGTCGGGCTTGTCCCGGACGGAAGGCATGACTTTCAGCTAACGAGTCGCGCAACCGACCGGGACGAGCCCGACGGAGTGCAATTTTTGATGAAATCTTTGTGTAGCCACCCAATTGTTGATCCCGACCGGGGCAAGCCCGACGGAAATCTTGGACGAAAAAGATGTGTGGTACGATGAGGGCGTTGCCCTGGGCTGACATCGGGTCGACCCTACGAGCCTAACTATATCGAAAAGCCAAGTAGTGCAGCAGTAGGCCGGAACGAGCGCAGCGCTGTTCCGGCGATTCCAAGTTTACCACGATGCGTTGCCGGAACTGCGCAGAGCTTGTTCCGGCCTACTCATCATCCAGCTTGATCTGCTTAAATAAAGGCAGGTGACGATAGTAGACTTCGAGCGTACAAACGCTCAGCGACGTTGTATAGATGCGACCGCCCTGCCCTCCCCAGCGAAAATCGCTTGGATTCCAGCTTCCGGGATATCTTCCCCGCGTTTCCTGTGAGCCAATCAACAGTTGTCGCATCCTGCTGTTCCAGCGTTCCCATTGGCGACCGCCAAAATGGTGCATGGCCTGAGTACCGTAGTACCAATAGTAGATGTTCATTTCATCTTCGTCCGGTAGATGCTTATCAATCAGCCAGTCGATTGCTGCGATCATTCGTGGGTCATCCCGTTTCCAGCCGAGATACATTCGACACAAAATGGCTTCGGCGGTCATTGCATCGGTGGGTTGTTTGCCGGGTTGGTATCCATAAAGCGCGCCTTCGGGGCAGCCCTGTCTGGCCGCCCGCCGATGGCTGACAGCCACGAGGTCCAGAAAATAATCGGCTAATTGCAGCGTCGCTTTATCGACTTGCAGCCCCAGTCGAGGTGCCCGGGCGCTTTGTATCGCCATCAGCTGCCAGCCAAAAACACTCGTGTCGCCTTCCTCGCCGGGCCGGTAACGCCAACCTCCCTCGTTGTGCTGAGCTTTCTCGATGAAACGAATGGCGTTTTGTGCGGGCGTTCGAAACTGTTCATCGCCGGTCATCGCCAAGACCTCACAAAGCACGATCGCCGCTTGCCCATGAGCGTACATACCGGCCTGCCCGTTGTAATCGGCTCGCAAGTCGCCATCGTCTTCCTGGTTTTTTAGCAACCAGGCAAGGCCTTTGTTGACGGTGTTTTTATACTTGCCGAATTCATGCGTTTGTCCTGCGCCGAGGAAAGGAAGCAATGCCAGCGAGGTGCCCATCGCATCGCCTCGATTGCCTTTCCGATCGTGTTTTTTGTAGTCGCGCAGGCTCCAGCTGCCGTCGTGATTTTGCACCGAAGCCAGCCACCTCAGTCCCCTGGCCACGGCGGCTTCCGTCATCAAAGTGCCGCCTTCGTTAAGCACGATTTCGGAACGAACTCGGGGGTCGCGAGCATCGAAAGACATTCGTTGATCGGGACGTGTTGTAACATTGCGTCGTAACACGTTGATGTCGATTTGCGGTGCCGTGGGTTGCGGGTCAATTTGAAGTTCGCGCGCATCCTGCTCCGCCCTGATCAGTACATCGCGTAACTCGCGTTCCGAGACATCCAGCTGATTGGCCATCGCCAGGTCGTCTTGAAGTTGATCGAGCGGATTCTCGATTCGAAACAAGCCGCCGGGTTCGCGAACACTGTCGATGGTCGTCGAAAGGACAATCGTCGGCTCTTCTTGCTCGCCGTTAAGAACGATTAAGGCCAGAATCAGGATCGCGATCAAATGCAATAAAAAACTGATGACCCAGGCCGGCGTCAGGTTGAAGCCCCTGCGCACGAAGCGAGCAAAAACGGATTTTTCTGTCAGACGTTGAAGCTCGCGTTGCCGTGAATCGGGCAGCTCGACCGCAGATTCTTCGTCGGGGACGGTGGCTGTCAGAGCCTCTTCAATACCTGGCCCGGTACGTTGTGCCGGAACGTGTGGTTCTGTTTCCGGCGAACTCTTGCCCAACAGCGCTTCGGCCTGGCGCACCTGTTCTTCAGTTAATGAGATGCTTGCCTGACATCTCCAGCAATCGGCAAGTTGCAACCAGATTCGCACCGTCATGGGCGCTGAGCAATCCGGGCATTCGCAAAGCAAAGAATTCCCTTCAACCCAGATGTTGCCTTGTTCTGTTTTGATCTGGTGACCTGCCGTCGAAGAAATGTCGATGATCGATGATGAAGCATCTTTCTCTTCTGGTTGAGCCTCTCCGCTCAATGAAGTAGTGGGGCTGCGCATCGAGAGAGATAGCAAGTCGTCCGCTTCCAGATCGATTGGAATGAAAGGCAACTTGGGAATGGCAGGCTTGGATGCTATTTCTTCGGCAGTTCGAGGCGGCCCAAGATGATCCAGGTGCTCACTGAGCAGATGATGCATCATCGATTGAAATTTCGGGCCGCGAGCCATAGCTATCGCTAGAAAAAAAGAAACCAGATCGAAACATAGCGCTTTGTCGTCTGAGCTTGCCTCGAGATATAGAACCAATTGTTGGTGGAATAGTTCCGGAGTCAAGTTTTTGGGTTTGCCAGCTATGCAAAAAGGGCGGATAAGGTTGGGTATTGCGCGCATTGTTGTCGCTTCCACCTTCCACTTGGCGGCGAAATTGAATCGAAACTTGTTTGCGGTTTGGACTCGGTTTTGGGTCGCCGAAGTGAGCGAGTTGTGGCGACTCAATCCGGCCGGTAGACGCGGCTTTTTTACGGGGTTTTATGCACTGTTTTGGTGGTGACTGTCGTTGTGGATTCGAAGCGGATTTGATAGAATTGGCCATTCCGTTCAGGAGGCAAAAACACTGGTTTTTTCGGCGGTTTTTGCCTTTCTGAAGGCAATCTTTTTGCCCGCCCAAAACCGGGTTTTCTTTCACTGTTGCACGAAACAATGAGTTTGGATTCGTCTCCCGAAGAATTGCTTGTTTGCGAGGCATCTTGCTCATCGGAAAACTGGCGATGGTGAATTTCTGAACCCGTATTTCTGATTCAAATAAACGATCGATCGTCTGAAAGGCCCATAAATTGTCGACTGATTCAGCAAACGAAAATAATGATGGAGATATCCGTGAAATACCCATCGAAGAGGAATTGAAAAACAGTTATTTTACGTACGCGATGAGCGTGATTGTTTCGCGAGCCTTGCCTGATGTTCGGGATGGCCTAAAACCGTCGCAGCGACGAATCCTGGTTGCGATGAATGATTTGAATCTGGGACCCGCATCGAATCGAGTCAAGTGCGCCAAGATTTCCGGCGACACCAGCGGGAATTATCATCCGCATGGTGAGAGCATCGTCTATCCAACGCTTGTGCGGATGGCCCAAGAGTGGAACATGCGCCACGTCTTGATCGACAAGCAGGGTAACTTTGGTTCGATCGCCGGACTGCCTCCGGCTGCGATGCGTTATACGGAAGCGCGACTGTCTTCTGTAGCTTCGTTGTTACTGGATGATCTAAAACTGGACACGGTTGATTACGTGCCGACGTATGACGAACGACGACTTGAGCCGTCCGTCCTGCCATCCAAATTTCCTAATCTTCTGGTCAATGGTGCCAGCGGGATTGCGGTTAGTATGGCGACTTCGATCCCACCTCATAATTTGGGAGAAGTCTGTGATGCACTTGGAATGCTGATCGATAATCCTGAATGCAGTATCAATGAAATCATGACTGTGATGCCGGGACCCGATTTCCCCGCAGGCGGAATAGTCTGTGGCCGGTCGGGTATCTACCGGGCTTATCATACTGGACGAAGTACGATTACGGTCCGAGCGAAATGCGAGATCGAAGAACACAAAAAGAACCGTTTTCGAATTGTGGTCTCGGAGATTCCGTATCAACAAGTTCGAGATACCGTTGTCGAAAAAATCGCCGCTCTCGTAAAGGGTGACAGGGTCAAGGGGATCACCGGGATCAAAGATCTGAGCGATCTCAAAGAACCTGTGAAGCTGATGATTGATCTTCGCGGGGACGCGGACCCTGAGGTCGTCCTGAATCAGCTCTATCAGTTTTCGCCGTTACAGACATCATTCTCGATGATCTTTCTGGCGTTGGTCGACGGCAAACCGCGAGAATTAAACATCAAGCAGATGTTGCGCGAGTTTATTCGTCATCGCGTCAATGTGATTCGGCGGCGAACTCAATTCCTGTTGGCCCGCGCGCGGAAGCAAAAACACACGATCGAAGGTCTCTTGTTGGCCCTTGCCGACATCGACCAGATTATTGCCATCATTCGAAAATCAAAAACACAGGTCGAAGCAAAACAAGGCTTGATGGGAATCGAATGCCCGGCTGCCATGATGAAGAGGGCCTTGGGTGACGCTGGCTTTGCGTTATTCCAGGAAGAACGAGGTGAGTCGGACAATTATCATTTGACCGCCGTGCAAGCCGACGCGATTCTGAAAATGACTCTTGGCCAGCTGGTCAATCTGGAGCAGGAACGGCTCGCTGAGCAGCACGCCAAATTGCTCGAAGAAATAAAAGAGCATTTGCGAATTCTGTCCGATGATCAACATATTCTGGATATCATCAAAGAAGATTTGGCTGAAATCAAACGCAAACATGCGAATGCCCGTCGGACTCAGTTGTCATCCGAAGAGATTGGCAATATCGATCTTGAAGATTTGATCGAAGAAGAAAACATGGTCGTTTCAATCAGCCATCGGGGGTACATCAAGCGTACGCCCGTGAGTACCTATCGGGCTCAACGACGAGGCGGTAAGGGCATCAAAGGCGCGAAGAGCGAAGACGAAGATCCGATTGAACACGTTTTTGCCGCCAGCACTCACGACTACCTGTTGTTCTTTACCAGCAAGGGGCGAGTGATGTGGCTCAAAGTTCACCAATTGCCTCAGCTATCTCGTGAGAGTCGAGGTCGAGCGATCGTGAACTTGATTTCGCTCGAAGAAGGCGAAAAAATCGCTGACTGCCGTGCGATTCGAGACTTTACTGCTGAAGATCACTATTTGATGATGGCAACGAAGAATGGGCTTGTCAAAAAGACGCATTTGTCGGCCTACGGTCGCCCCCGAAAAGGCGGCATCATCGCAATTAAACTTCGCGAAGATGACGAGTTGATTGATGCGGTCGTCGCCAAAGACGGTGACGACATTGTCTTGTCGACGGCCAACGGCATGGCAATTCGATTTGCAGAATCCGACGCTCGTCCGATGGGACGAAATACCAGCGGCGTGAAAGGCATTAGTCTGGTCGGCGACGACATGTTGATTGGCATGGTTGTCGTGGACCCCGATGCGACATTGCTGACTGCTTGTGAAAACGGGTATGGCAAGCGAACCAATTTTGGAATTGGTTCAGATAACGACTCGGACGAAGATCCTGAATCCAGCGGTGCACGGTATCGCACCCAGAAACGAGGCGGCAAGGGTGTTCGAGACATCAAAACAACCAAACGCAATGGCCAAGTGATCAGTGTCGTTCCGGTAACTGACGAGGATGAAATTCTGTTGATGACGGCTCGGGGAAAAATCCAGCGAATTTCTTGTCGCGATATCAAACCCATTGGCCGTAATACGCAAGGCGTGCGGATCATGGGGCTTGATGAAGGCGACACGCTAGCAGTCGTCGTCCGCGTTCCTCGCGATGAAGGGGATGAATCTGAGGATTCGTCGCCAGCTGATGACTCGGATGCAAGCCTTAAATCAACGATTTCAGACGAAGAAATGCAGGCCGAAGATCAAAACTCGTCAGACGAAGACGAATAAGGGCCATTTTTCGAGATAGTGCCAAAACTCGCTCCGAACCGGGGGGAGTTTGGGACGAAGTTTGAATCGAAATCGGTATGACTCTTTTTTCGTCTTATCGCTAAACTGGTTCCCTGAGATGCCTGTAAATCAAAAGGGATAGAAAAAGAATCGACACCAACTATAGTAAGTTCTTGATTTTTGCGTCAGGAACTGTTGAACAATCAAAAAATTTCTCAGAATAGTGGAAGATAAAAATGGAAATTGCAATGATCGGCACCGGCTATGTTGGACTTGTGACCGGTACCTGTTTTGCCGAAAGCGGAAACCAAGTTACTTGTGTCGACATCGATCAGTCAAAAATTGATCGGCTTAATCAAGGCGAAATCCCGATTTATGAACCGGGATTGACTGAACTCGTCCAACGAAACTCGAAGGCGGGCCGTTTGATCTTCACGATGGTTCGGCAAATTTGTCGGCGCTCTGGAACGTTGTGGCGGGCATTGCTCCACACATCGACGACGATACGATCATCGTGACCAAGAGTACGGTTCCGGTCGGTACGAATCAGGGAATCTATGAACGATTGTTCGCTGCGAATCAGAAATATTACCGTGTTGCAAGTAATCCTGAGTTCTTGAAAGAAGGCGCGGCGATCAACGATTTTATGTATCCAGATCGAGTCGTTGTCGGGACTCGAGAATCAGAAACTGCCGAAGTATTGAAAGAACTCTACTCGCCGTTTCTGAGAACGGACAAGCCGTTCTTGAATATGTCACCGGAGAGTGCAGAGCTGACCAAATACGTCGCGAATGCTTTGTTGGCCACCAAGATCAGTTTCATCAATGAGATGGCGAATCTCTGTGAGGCAATGAGCGGAGACATCAACGACGTTCGTCGTGGGATTGGTCACGATCAGCGAATCGGGTTTGCATTTTTGTTCCCGGGTGTCGGATACGGCGGAAGTTGCTTCCCGAAAGACGTTCGGGCTTTGGCGGCGATGGCCAGGAACAATGACTTGCCGCCGACCATTTTGGATGCGGTCGATGAGGTCAACAATAGTCAGAAAAACGTGCTGATGAAAAAGATTGAACAGCACTATGGCGGGAATCTGGCCGGCATGAGAATCGCGGTCTGGGGACTCGCCTTTAAGCCGAAAACCGACGACATCCGCGAAGCACCGGCGGTTGTTTTGATCAAACAACTGCTGCAGATGGGTGCCAGCGTTGTCGTTTTCGATCCGGAGGCAATGGAAAATGTACGTAAGGAAGAACTCGGCGATTCTGTTGATTATGCCGAACAAGCCATGGATGCTCTTGAAGGGGCTCACGCTCTAGCCATCAACACGGAGTGGGATATGTTCCGACACCCCGATTTCAATGAAATGAAAGGGAAGATGGAAACCCCAGTCATTTTCGATGGGCGGAACCTGTATGACCCCAAGGTGATGAGAGAACAAGGGTTTACCTACTACTCGATTGGCCGTCCGCCGACCGTCGAGCATTTTCAAAGCTATTGTTCAGTGGCTGGGGCATCCTGCCCCAGTACTGCGGCTGGAAGCCACAGCCACGCTTGCGAATACCAATTCTGAAAGTGCGCTAGCTGCTCGCCTCTCATTTTGTTATCCATCATTTTCGAGCGAAACTTCTGATTTGATCCAGTTAAGGTAACTCTCGCTGCCCCCAACAATTTGAGTCGCGACGATCTCGGGTTCTTCGTAACTGTGCATTCGCTTGATTTCCGAACTGACTTGATCCAGGCAATCGAAAACCGTCTTGATGGAACAAATCCATTCCTGCGAGTGGACGACCTTGCCCTCCCAATGATAAATGCTGGTCATGGGGCCGTTAATTTGACAACATGCCGCCAGCCGAAATTCGACTAATTCACTTGAGATCTTTTCCAATATCTCTCGTTGATCGCACGTCGTTTGGACAATGATGGGTTGCCTCATGTTTTTCCAGATTTCTCTATCTTTCGGAGCAGTTCACCGTCAGCAATTTCAAGGGCGTGTGAATTCCACGAGCTGAAGCTTGAGTTGCAAGACGAAGAAGAGACTCTTGGCAAAAAATCTGCTATCGAAATCTGATAGCAGTCTAACCAAAAGGAGGGTCAAATGTCGACACCAGCAACTTTGATTTGGCTTGTTGCCCATTCGGGCGGTTCCTATACTTCGCCACGCTAAAAAACGGTATCGATCGTGGACCACCGTGGGCGCTTCTAGTGCGCATGTGGAAAGCGAGATTTTACCTATGAAGCCTTAATCAATTTCATCGTCTGGCGATTGGTTCAGCTTGAACTTAGTACGTCGATTAATTCAGTTTTTCGAATCACGTCACACCGCGTGTCCTGGAGTGATGCGCGCTATGACTCGATCAACGATGACGTTGGTTTTTCTTGTTGGGTCAGTGCTCTTTTCGCCAACGGCGTCATCTCAAGAAATCACTTTTGCTCGACCTGATATCGAGAGTTCCATCTCGGTGTCGTCAGCTGATGCCACTCGCTTTCGTGCCGGAGCCTATGAGACATTGCATTTGAAAGGTGAGGTAAAAATCCGACAACAACAGCTCTCGATTTCTGCAAACGAGGCGATCCTCTGGGTCGAGGTTCCAGATGTGCTGGACCAAGTCGATGATCAGCCCAAGGCGTACAAAGTGATCGTCTATCTGGAAGGTGGCGTGGTGATTGATCTGTCGATGTCTGATGAAAACTCATTGCCTGGCCAGAGGCCAGATCGGATTGTCGACGAAGTCTGGCTGGGACGGCTGTATACGGCTTCAACTGTCGATCTTTCAATCAATGCTCGCGATCTGGGCTCCGATCCACGACCCTCAATTTTCACGCGAGCGCAGTTGGCGCTGGAAAACGGTTTGGCGACGTCGGTCGCCCAAACTCAGTTCCAGACCGGCGCCGCAAATCCTCAAATCGGACAGGGGCAGTTTGTTGTATCACCACAAACTGGAGTCGTCCAACAAGTTGTACCCGGCATACCTGTCTCACAAGGTACCTTTTCTGAACCGAACCTGTCCGGTATTCAGGGTGGACCCCAGCCCACACCTGTCGTTGTTAATCCGAATCCATCGGGAACACGAGTTCCTCAAGCGACGATTAACTTTGCAGCTCGCGATTCGGCCGCCGATTTCAACGGGACTTACCAGACGAATCCGAACAATCCGAATGAAGGGTATTTCATTGGTACCGGCGGCGTGCGGGTCACCATCGATAGTGAGGAGATTGCTCAGCTTGAGCAATTTCGCGATGACGAAGACAGGCAAGTTGTGATTCTGGCCGACAATGTTGTCGTTTGGCAAAGCACGCTGAGTGACGGTTCGACGCGCCGAGAAGTCTACCTCGAGGGTAACGTCATTTTCGCCAAGGACAGGCGAGTGATCTATGCCAAGCAGATGTACTACGACGCGAACTTTCAACGCGGCACGATTCTCGATGCCGAAGTCCTGACGACGGCTCAACAGTTTCAAGGGTTGGTTCGTCTCAAAGCAGACGTGATTCAACAGGTCGATGAAAACAACCTGCAAGCCTACGGTACCGCATTCACAACGAGCCGTATTGGCGTTCCCCGATATTGGCTGCAATCGGAAAGCGTTGGACTTAACCGTCGCCAAACACCCAGGACGGACCCACTTACGGGAGCACCGGTGTTCGACCAATCGGGCGTTCAGGCAATCGACAGCGAGT